>JBOHKZ010000498.1:0-5071 GCA_050729355.1 Phenylobacterium sp.
CTGCTATTTCATCCGGCCGGGCGACCCGACCGTGCCGATCATCTTCGACGTGGACCGCAGCCGTGACGGCGGCAGCTTCACGACGCGGCGGGTGGTGGCGATCCAGCACGGCCAGCAGATCTTCAACCTCGCCGCCTCGTTCATGGAGGAGCAGGAGGGGTTCGAACACCAGGCCGAGATGCCGAAGACCAAGTCCTGGGAAGACCTGCCCGACGAGGCCGAGGCCCAGCGCGCGGCGATGGCCAAGATGAAGGACCTGCCCGAGGAAGCGAAGAAGTGGATGGGCCGCCCGCGGCCGATCGAGATGCGCTCGGCCGATGCGCGCAGCTACTTCCAGGGCGGCCAGGCCGCCGACCCGGAGAGCAACGTCTGGTTCCGCTCGCGCGACCCGATCGGCGACGACCAGCACATGCACCAAGTGATCCTGGCCTATGCGTCGGACATGAACCTGCTCTCGACCGCCATGCGTCCGCACAAGGTGCATTGGCAGACGCCCGGCTTCCAGTCGGCGAGCCTCGACCACGCCATGTGGTTCCACAAGCCGGTGAACTTCAACAACTGGCACCTCTATTCGCAGGACAGCCCGTCGGCCTCCGGCGGCCGCGGCTTCATCCGCGGCTCGATCTTCGCCGAGGACGGCACCCTGGTGGCCTCGGTCGCTCAGGAAGGCCTGATGCGGATGAAGGCGAAGAAAGCCTAGCCGCCCCCGGAACTTGCCGCTCGCGGGGCCGGAGCGTAAGCCGCGGCTTCGTGATCGCAGCACGCGGGGACGGCGCATGGACACCCAGACCCTGGTGGAGACGCTCCGGCTGGAGCGGCTGGAGGTGAACCTCTTCCGCGGCACGACGCCGGAAGAGGAGGGCCGCTCGCGCATCTACGGCGGTCAGGTGATCGCCCAGTCGGTGCTTGCGGCCTACGAGACCGTCGAGGCGCGGACTTGCCACTCCCTGCACTGCTATTTCCTGCGGCCGGGCGATCCCGATGTGCCGATCATCTTCGAGGTGGATCGGGCGCGCGACGGCGGCAGCTTCACCACCCGGCGCGTGGTCGCCATTCAGCACGGCCAGCAGATCTTCAACCTCGCCGCCTCGTTCCAGGTGGAAGAGGAAGGCTTCGAGCACCAGTCGGAGATGCCGGCCACCGAAGGTCCGAGCAGCGTCGAGGATGACCAGGAACGCCGCCGCCGCCTGCTGCCGCCCGACCTTCCCGAGGCGCTCAAGTGGATCGACCGCCCCCATCCCATCGAGATGCGCACGGTCGGCGGCCGGCTGGACACCGTGAAGGCCATGCCGCGGGATCCGACGCAGCAGCTCTGGTTTCGCGCCAAGGATCCGATCGGCGCCGATCCGCGTCTGCACCAGGTGATCCTGGCCTACGCCTCGGACATGAGCCTCCTGGGCACCGCGCTACGGCCGCACGCACTGGATTTCGACCGCGCCGGGCTGCAGGCGGCCAGCCTGGACCACGCCATGTGGTTCCACCGCCCGACCGACTTCAACGAATGGCACCTCTACCATCAGGTGAGCCCCTCGGCCTCCGGAGGGCGAGGCTTCAACCTCGGCTACGTCTACCGCGGCTCCGACGGCGTGCTGGTGGCGACCTGCGCCCAGGAAGGCCTGATGCGGATGCGCAAGCCGAAGGGGTGATTGCTCGTGCTCCCCCTTTTGGGGAGCTGTCGCGAAGCGACTGAGGGGGTTCTTGGGCGCCATCTTCCCCCTCCGGCCGTCTGGGCCACCTCGCCCTGAGGGGGAGGACGAGGGAGGTTATTCCGTCTCTTCCGGTTTCACGGCGACCACGCGCCGCTCGGCGATGCTCACCTCCGGCACGGCCTCGCGGGTGAACGGCAGCCACCAGCTCGGGCCCTGTGGGGGTTCGATTTCCAGGAGGTCGCCGGCGCCGAAATCGTGGACCGACTTCACGCGGCCCAGGGGTTCGCCGTCGACGTCCACCACGTCCAGGCCCACCAGGTCGGCGACGTAGAACTCGTCCTCGTCCTCGGTGTCGGGCAGGAGCTCGCGGGGGATGTAGAGCCGCAGGCCCCGCGCGGCCTCGGCCTGCTCGCGGGTCTCGATTTCCTGGGCGCGGACCACCACGCCGCCCTTGGCGACGCGTCCGCCTGTCAGCGTGAGGGCGGTCGAGCAGTCCTCACGCAACAGGGTCTTGTAGTCAACGAGCGCCATCGGATCGGCCGTGAAGGTGGTGATCCGGACCTCGCCCTTGATGCCAAACGCCCCGGCGACGCGCCCAACCATTAGCAGCGCGTCGCTCATGGCGTCAGCTTAGGCCTTGTCTTCTTCGGCGGCAGGCTCGGCGGCGGCTTCTTCGGCGGCCGGTTCAGCAGCGGCTTCGGCGACCGGCGCTTCTTCCGTCACGGCTTCAGCGGCGGGAGCTTCTTCGGCGGCGGCTTCAGCGGCCGGAGCCTCTTCAGCAACCGGAGCAGCTTCTTCGGCCACGGCTTCTTCCGAAGGCGCGGCTTCTTCCGCCACGACTTCCTCGGCCACCGGCTCAGGGGCGGGCGGCGGGTTGTTCTTGGCTTCCTCGATGGCGGCCAGGCGGTCGGCTTCGCGCTTGGCCTTTTCCTCGACGCGTTCCTTGGCCTTCTCGCCCGGCAGGCCCTTCTTCGGGTTGTTGCCGTGCTCCCACTTCACCACGCCCTGCAGCGACAGTTCGCGCGCGACGCGGTCGGTGGGCTGGGCGCCCTTGCCCATCCACTCCTGGATGCGCTCGACCTTCAGGACGACGCGGTTCGGGTCGTCCTTCTTGAGCAACGGGTTGTAGGAGCCGACCTTCTCGATGAAGCGGCCATCGCGGGGCGAGTGGCTGTCGGCGACGACGATGGAGTAGTAGGGGCGCTTCTTGGCGCCGCCACGGGCGAGACGGATCTTCAGCATTTCATAAGTCCTTGGTTTATCGGTCTATTTCTTGAACGGGTTGAAGCCGGGCGGAAGGCCGCCGAGCCCCGGGAGTTTCGGGCCGCCGCCCTGTTGCAGCTTGGCGGCCATCTCTTCGATCTCTGCCTGGCTGGGCATCGGCATCTTGCCGCCGCCCAGGTTCTTGAGGCGGTCCATGCCGCCGCCGCCCCCGCCACCGCCCAGCATCTGAGCCATCTGGGCGAAGCCGCGGCCGCCCCCCTTGCTCATCATCTTGAAGGCGTCGGCCATCTGGCGGTGTTGCTTGAGGAGGCGGTTGACCTCGGCCACGTCGACGCCGGAGCCGGCGGCGATGCGGCGCTTGCGCGAGGCCGCCAGGATGTCCGGCTTCTTGCGCTCTTCCTTGGTCATCGATGAGATGATCGCGGCCTGGCGGTCGACCATCTTGTCGGAGATGTTGGCTTCGGCGATCTGCTTCTTGATCTTCTGGACGCCGGGCAGGAGGCCCATCAGGCCTTCCATGCCGCCCATCTTCTTCATCTGGGAGAGCTGCTCGGCCATCATGTCGAGGTCGAACTGGCCCTTGGCCAGCTTCTTGGCCATGGCCTCGGACTTGGCCTGGTCGAACTCGGCCGAGGCCTTCTCCACCAGGGCCACGATGTCGCCCTGGCCGAGGATGCGGCCGGCGATACGCTGGGCGTCGAAGGCGTCGAGGCCGTCGATCTTTTCCGAGACGCCGAGGAACTTGATCGGCAGGCCGGTGACCGCGCGCATGGAAAGCGCCGCGCCGCCGCGGCCGTCGCCGTCGGCGCGGGTCAGCACCAGGCCGGTCAGCGGCAGGCGTTCGTGGAAGGCCTTGGCGGTGCGCACCGCGTCCTGGCCGGTCAGCGCGTCGGCGACCAGCAGGGTTTCGGCGGGCTGCGAGATCTTCGCGATCTCGGCCGCCTCGCTCATCATCGCCTCGTCGAGCGTCGTGCGCCCAGCGGTGTCGAGGATGAGGACGTCGTAGCCCTGCAGCTTGGCCGCCGACATGGCGCGGCGCGCGATATCGGGCGCGGCCTGGCCCGCGACGATCGGCAGGCTCTCGGCGCCGGCCTGGGTCGCCAGCATCGCCAGCTGCTCCATGGCGGCCGGGCGGCGGGTGTCGAGCGAGGCCAGCAGGACCTTCTTGCGGTCCTTGACCAGCCGCAGGGCGAGCTTGCCGGCGGTGGTGGTCTTGCCGGAGCCCTGCAGGCCGGCCATCAGGATCACGGTCGGCGGATTGAGCGACAGGTTCAGGCCCTCGGCCTCGCCCTCGCCGCCCAGCATCTCGACGAGGCCGTCGTAGGTGATCTTGACCACCTGGTCGGCCGGACGGACCGAGCGGATCACCGCCTCGCCGGTGGCGGCCTCGGTGGCCTTGGCGATGAACTCGCGGACCACCGGCAGGGCCACGTCGGCCTCGAGCAGGGCCACGCGGATCTCCCGCATCACCTCGGCGACGTCCTTCTCGGACAGCACGCCGCGGCCGGAGAGCCGGTCGAATACCGAAGACAGCCGATCTGTTAGCGCGTCAAACAAACGTCACCTCTAGAGCCCAAACGCAGTCGACCCCCGTGGACGATTGCGTCGACGGGGGGCCTCGCCGCCCTCGTCCCAGATAAGACCTGGGGGTCGTGGCGGTAGAGGGCGCTGACCGAGGTTGGCGCCGGAAGGGCGCGCTTATGCGCTTAGAGGGGGGTTAGGTCAAGGAAGCCGGGTAACGACCCAGGTCAATAGGATCGCGCCTGCCGCCACAGCTACGCTGATCAAGGCCATCCCGTGATACCGACGACCTGCCGGCGTGAGTCGAGAAGGATCAGACATTGGATTGGCGAACAAATAGTCCGAAGTCTTCTCCAAGCGGAGCTCCATCTGGACTCTAAGAGTGAAGACGATGGTGCAGAGCACGGCGATGACGCCCGCGCCCGCGAATAGCATCGCCGCGATTTGCTTAGCTTCGTGCCAGATAGGCATCGTCAGTCCCGCCCTTAAACCTCATGGTCAGATGCGAGCCTGCCGGTCCAGGCGTGTCAAGGACCGGCCCCCGGCCGGCCGCGCCGCGGCGCGCTCCGCGCGTCCTTGAGACGCCTGGACCGGCAGGCAGAATGGCCGCCATGAGATTTAAGCTGGAGCTTGCCTCGCCTCATCCCACTTTCGTCATCCTCCGGTCGCGCGAAGAC
>JBOHKZ010000499.1:0-12319 GCA_050729355.1 Phenylobacterium sp.
CGCCAGCACCAGGCGGTAACGTTCGTCCCAGATGCGGTCGGCCTGTTCGGCGGTCACGACCTCTTTCGGGAAGTTCTGAAGCTGGGCGATGGCGAGGCTGTCCAGCCCCTTGCGGCGCATGTAGGCGGCGCGCTCGAACGCCACCCCCGGCGTCGCCGAGGCTTCCGCCGGCAGGGCCGCAACCAGGTCGTTGGCGTTGTAGGCGTCGCTCCGGAGCGCGATGCGGGCCAGCGCCATTTGCTGCTGGTCGGCCGGCAGCAGGGCGACCATCTCGCGCGAAGCCGGCCCCTGGCTGCCATAGAGCAGCGCGTCGGCGCGCTTGGCGTGGTCTTCCTGGGTCAGGACGTCGCCGAACCGCGCCAGCATGCTGCGCTGGACGTCGGCTTCGAAGGTCTTGCCGCGCCACCACTTGCGGACGAGGTCAGTGGCTTCGGGGTTGCGGCCAAGGCTGCGATAGGCCGAGGCGAGCGCTATGGCGCCCTGGCACGTGACGGGTTCGGCCCCCGCGAACCAGTCGACGACCTGTTGCGGCGTCTTGCCGGCGGTCTCAAGCTGCCGCTCGGCGGCGGCCTGGCGCTTGTTCATCCGCGGCCAGTCGCGAAGGTCGCGCCGGGCATTGTCCAGTTCGAAGAAGCTCAGCGAATCCGCGTTCGAGTCGACCATCACCCAGATGGCGGTCTTCTTGGCCAGCGAATCGCCCATCGCGGCGATGGCGCTGCGCGCATTGAGCAGATCGCCCCTGCGGCTCGCCTCGATCGCCTGCCGGAACAGGATCTGGTCGTTGATGCGCAGCGGGTGGCTTGCGCTCTGCTGGGTGGGGGCGGGGTTGTCGGCCTGGGCGCGAGCCAGGACGTCGCCCAGCGGATCGGCCGGCTGGGCGCGTGCGGCGACGCTCGCCATCGCGGCGATGCCGGCTACCAGGAATGCTTTTCTCGCCAGTGAGTGCAAACGACGCCCCGAGGCCCTATCTCAGAATCCAACACGGACATTGCAGCCCATGCCCACGGCAACATATTGTCCCGCCAAACCTGAACACCGCTTTTAAAAGCGCCCATTCACAGCAATTTGCAGACCCCATGTCCCAGCCTTTGTTCAAGGGCGTCCTTCCGGCGCTTGTAACTCCGTTCCGTGACGGCGAGATCGACGAGGACGCTTTCGTGCGTCTGCTCGAGCGCCAGATCGCGGGCGGCGTTCACGGCGTGGTGCCGGTCGGCACCACCGGCGAGACCTCGACTCTCTCCCATGACGAGCACCGCCGCGTGGTCGAGCTTTGCGTGAAGACGACCGCCGGCCGCGTGCCGGTGATCGCCGGCGCCGGCTCCAACGCCACTGCCGAGGCCATCGAGCTCGCCCGTCACGCCAAGACGGTTGGCGCGGACGCCGCGCTGGTCGTCACGCCCTATTACAACCGCCCCAGCCAGGAGGGCCTCTACGCCCACTACGCGGCGATCAACGAGGCGGTGCAGCTGCCGGTACTGGTCTACAACGTGCCCTCGCGCACCAGCATCGACATCTCCAACGAGACGCTGGCCCGGCTCTCCAAGCTGCCGAACATCGTCGGCATCAAGGATGCCACCGGCGACATGACCCGCGTGAGCTTCCAGCGCCTGATGTGCGGCGAAGACTGGGTGATGCTGTCGGGCGACGATCCGACGGCGCTCGGCTACCTGGCCCACGGCGGCCACGGCTGCATCTCGGTGACCGCGAATGTGGCGCCCGAGCAGTGCGCCAGCTTCTACAACGACGCCATGTCGGGCCAGACGGCCGGCGCGCTCTACGGCCAGGACCGGTTGATCCGGCTTCACAAGGCGCTCTTCACCGACGCCTCGCCGTCGCCGACCAAGTTCGCCCTGGCGCACCTGGGCCTTTGCCAGGAGGACGTGCGCCTGCCGATCGTCAAGGCGTCCGAGGCCTCCCGCACCGAGGTGCTCGCCGCCATGCGGGACGCCGGCGTGGTCTGATGGCCGGCAAGCTGATCGCCGAGAACCGCCGCGCGCGGTTCGACTATTTCCTGGAACAGACGTTCGAGGCGGGCCTGGCGCTCACCGGCTCGGAGGTGAAATCCCTGCGCGTCGGCCGCGCCAACATCGCCGAGAGCTACGCGGCGGTGCAGGGCGACGAGATCATGCTCGTCAACGCCGACATCCCGCCCTACGCCCAGGCCGGACCGCACTTCAACCACGAGCCCCGCCGCCATCGGAAGCTGCTCCTGAAGCGCAAGGAGATCGACAAGCTGATCGGCGCGGTGCAGCGCGACGGCCGCACGATCATCCCGACCAAGCTCTATTGGAACGACAAAGGGATGGCGAAGCTCGAGATCTCGCTCGCCAAGGGCAAGAAGGAACACGACAAGCGCGAGACGACCGCCGCCCGCGACTGGCAGCGCGACAAGGCGCGGCTGATGAAGGGCGACCGCAGCGGATGAACCCGGCCGACCTGGAGTCCCTCGAACGCGCCACCGTCGAGGCTGTCGCGCCGCCGGAAGTCCTGGAGATCGACGGCTGGCTGGTCCCGCTCGACAATGGAACGATCGGCCGGGCCAAGAGCGCCGTGCCCCTGCGTCACGACATCGGCCCCGAGGCCCTCGGCGAGATCGAGGCCGCCTACCGCCAGCGTGGCCTGAAGCCGGCCTTCCGTATAGCCGACGTCGCGAGCCTCGCGCCGGTCTGCGCCGAGCTTGCCGCGCGCGGGTTCACCGCCCAGCAGCCGACAATCTTCAAGACCGGCATGATCGCCGATCTTGCCGCATTTTCTGAAGGTTCCGCCGAAATCCTCGCCAAACCTGACGACGCCTGGAGCGCGGTCTTCCTGGGCGACGGCTTTGAGCCGGCAGACGCGGCGCACCGCATCGCGGCGCTCACCCGTTCACCGGACGCCGTCTATGGCGCGGCTGGCGAGGGCGGCCGGATTGGCGGCGTCGGCGTCATGAGCTTCGGCCGCGGCTGGGCGGGCATCCACGGCATGCGCACCGCGCCCGACCAGCGCGGCAAGGGCTTCGCCAGCCAGGTGCTGGGCGCCCTGGGCCGCGTCGCCCAGGCCCGCGGCTTCGAGCGAGTGTCGCTGCAGGTCGAGGAAGCCAACCCCGCGCGCAACATCTACCGCCGCGCCGGTCTCACCCCCGTCTGGCGCTACCACTACTGGCGCTGAGGCTACCGTCTATTCAGCCGCCATGGGGAGGATGATCGCCTCGCGGCCGCCGCGCACCAGCCCGCCGGGCAGGGCGCCGGTGTGCTGGCCGTCTTCGAACGTCACCTGGCCTGACTTCACCGTGTAGCGATAGCCCTCGGCCCGCTGCACCAGCCGCTTGCCGCCGGCCGGCAGGTCAGCGATCGCTTCCGGACGGAAGAGCTTCAGCGCATCGAAGTCGATGACGTTCAGGTCGGCCAGCAGGCCAGGCTTCAACTGCCCCCGGTCGTTCAGGCCGTAGGCCCGCGCCGTGTCGCTGGTCAGCTTGCGCACCAGGAACTCCAGCGGGAACTTGTCGCCCTTAACCCGGTCGCGCGCCCAGTGGGTCAGGATGAACGTGGGCATCCCGGCGTCGGCGATCACACCGCAGTGGGCCCCGCCGTCCGACAGTCCGAACAGCACATTGGGGTGCTGCATGTTCTTGCGGAAGAAGTCGAAGTTGTAGGTCACGTAGCCGCCGAGCGGCTGGTAGAACAGCTCCTGGCCGCCGTCCCGCAGCAGCAGGTCGTACATCATCTCCAGGGGCGGGACGCCCGCCGTCTCGGCCAGGCCCGCCACGCTGCCGGCGCGATCCGGCTCATAGTTGGGCCGCTCACCGAGTGGGAAGATCCGCCACAAGAGGCTGCCGCCGAACGCCACGGCGAGATCGCCGGCCACGCCATCGCCGATCGCCGCCTTAATCAGCGGGCTATCCTCCGACAGCAGGGCGGCGCGGATTTCGGGCGTCTGCATCGCCGCCAGACGCTCGGCCAACGACAGGTCCGCCAGCTTCGCCCTCCAGGTGGGGCTCGCCAGGAACACGTGGAAGTTCGAGGTCAGGCCGTGGAGGATACCCGTCGGCCGCCCCGCGATCTGCGGGCGGATGTCCATGCCGTGGGCGCGGGACTCTTCGGCGATGTTGTACATCTTGTCGCCTTCGTAGGCGCCCGCCGAGGTGGCCACCAGAGTGACCGGCAGCCCGGTCTGCTCGGCGAAGCCCTTCACCCACATCCACTCGTCGTCGTCGCCCAGGTGGTCCGAGACCATCTCGAACACACCATGCCGCAGGCCCTTCATGCTGAGGCCCAGCGCCAGCATCTCGTCCGATCCAGCGAAGGTGCCCGGCATGTGGACGCCCTTCAGGTCCTTGTGGAGCAGGGTCCGCGAGGTGGAGAAGCCCAGCGCGCCGGCCTCGACCCCTTCGCGCACCAAGCGCGCCATCTCGGCGATCTCCTCGGCGTTGGGCTCGTAGTCGGTGTTGCAGCGGTCGCCCAGCACATAGGCCCGGACCGGCGCGTGCGGCACGTGCGTACCGATGTCGATGGCCCGCGGCTTGGCCTCCAGGGCGTCGAGGTATTCGGGGAAGGTCTCCCACTTCCAGTCGATCCCCTCGTGCAGGGCCGAGCCGGGGATGTCCTCCACCCCTTCCATCAGCTCGATCAGGAAGTTGTGGGCGTCGGGCCGCACGGGCGCGAAGCCCACGCCGCAATTGCCCATGATCGCCGTCGTGACCCCGTGCCAGGAGGAAGGCGCAAGCACCGGATCCCAGGTGGCCTGGCCATCGTAGTGGGTGTGGATGTCGACCCAGCCCGGCGTGACGATCTTGCCGGTCGCGTCGATCTCCCGCCGCCCGCTCCCGGAGACCTTGCCGACCTCGACGATCCTGTCGCCATCGATGGCGATATCGCCGAGGTATGGCGCTTCGCCCGTTCCATCGACGATGGTCCCGTTGCGGATGATCAGGTCTCGCATGGCCGTCCCTCCCACACTCAGATAGCGTGTTATCGCAGAGAGTAGCCCGGCGCCCCGGCGGAAACGCCAGCGATTTTAGAACCTACTTCGCGAGTTCCTTCAGCAGCACTTCCCAGTGGGCCAGAGCGCCGTCGATCGCGGCGACCGGGGCGCGTTCGTTCAGGCCGTGGGCGAAGTCGTCCGAGGACTTCATGAAGAGCCCCGCCACGCCATAGGCAGGGATGCCCAGCGCGCGGAAGAACATGCTGTCGGTCGCCCCCGCCGACATCGAGGGCACGATGGTCAGGCCGGGGTATTGCGCGTGCACCGCCTTAGTCACGGCCGCCATGACGTCAGGCCGCAGCGGCGAGGCCGGGGCGTCGATCGAGCCGTCGTTCTGCCGCGTGACCTTGGCCTCGGGGTCGGCGATCGCCTTGACGATGGTCTGGCGCACCTCTTCCGACGGCGTGCCGGGGAAGATCCGGCAGTTGATCCCGGCCTCCGCCTTCTGCGGCAGCGCGTTGGGGGCGTGGCCGCCGCTGATCATCGTCGCCACGCAGGTTGTGCGGAGCTGGCCCACATAGTCCGGATCGGCCGAAAGGATGTCGATCGCCGCCTGGTCCTTCGGATTGGCCACATAGCGCCGCAACGCATCGCCGATCGGACCCGGCACGCTCGGCGCCGTCGCCTTGAAGGCCGCCGTGGTGATCTCGGACGACATCACCGGGAACTTGTAGGCGTCCAGCCGCTCCAGGTCCTTGGCGAGCTGGACGATGGCGTTGGTCTTGCCCGGACGGCTGGAGTGTCCGCCGGGATTGGTCACCGTGATCGTAAAGTCGGCATAGGTCTTCTCGGCCGCCTGCAGGCCGTAAAACAGCGGCTTGCCGTCCTCGGCCAGTTGCCCGCCGCCGCCGTCGCCGTTCAGCACCATCTCCGCGCCCTTCCAGTCCTGGGCGAGCTTGCGGGCGGTCTGCATCAGGGTCTCTTCGTCGCCCGACAGCGTCAGGATCACGTCACGGCCCGGCTTCCAGCCCTCGCGCTTCAGCTTCGAGAGCACGGTCACGACGATCGAGATGTCGAACTTGTCGTCCACCGAACCGCGGCCATAGACGTAGCCGTTCTCCACCACCGGCTTGAACGGATCCCGCGTCCAGTCGGAGGCCTTGGCCTCGACCACGTCCATGTGGTCGATGATGATGATCGGCTTCTTCTTCGGATCGGTCCCGGCGTAGCGGGCGGTCAGGGTGGCGCTGCCGGCCACCGGCTCGATCTTCACCTCGTCGGGCTTGAAGCCGGCCTTCACCAGCTCACCCTTCAGGTACTCGGCGTAGGGCTGCACCTGGTCGCCGGGGATCACCGTGCGGAATGCGATGCCCCTGGTCAGCAGCTCCAGCGCCTGGGCGTGCAACGCCGGGTCCGGCTTCTGCGGCGCGGCCAGGACGGGCGAGGCGAGGGCGGCCGCGCAGAACGCTGCGGCGAACAGGAGGGATTTGGCGTGCACTGAGGGGAATCCGCTGAAGTGAAGGTGGCGCACCCTAGAGCGTGACCGCGCCCGCCCGCCAGCCGTTTGCTCAGCTCTCGGTCGGATAGCCGGCGTCGCGCCAGGCTTTCATGCCGCCGTCCAGCGCCACTGCCCGCGAATAGCCCAGTTCGCGCAGGGTGGCGGCGGCCAGCGTCGAGATCTTGCCGAACTCGCAGCAGGTCAGGATCCGCACCGTCGGGTCCGGCAGTTCGGTGTCGACCCGCAGCTCCAGCTGGCCGCGCGGCAGGTGATGCGCGCCCGGCACGTGGCCCGCCTCGAAGGCGTCCTTCTCGCGGATATCGAGGATCACGAAGTCGCGCGAATTGCTGCCCAACCGATCCTTGAGCTCGGCCTGCGACATGAACGGCACCTTGGCGGCCGCCTCGTGCAGCAGCTGGGCCACCGTCTTGCCGCCGCTCATGTTGGTGCGCAGCGCCTCGGTCAGGTGGGTCGGCGCCGAGAGGTCCAGGCTCTGCATCATCGCCACGAACTCGCCGCGGTCGGTCTTCTGCAGGCGCGGGTTGTCGGCAATCTCCGCGCCGATCGTCGAGTGGCTGCGGCCTTTGTAGTCGTGCGCCGGGAAGACCATCGTCTCCGGCGGCAGCTTCAGCAGGCGCTGGAAGAGACTCTCATAGAGTTCGTTCGGGTCGCCGCTCGGCAGGTCGGTGCGGCCGGTGCCGCCGATCAGGAGCGCGTCGCCGGTGAACACCCGGTCGGCCATGACCAGGCTCATGGAATCGCGCGTATGGCCGGGCGTGTGCAGCGCCGTCAGCCGCAGGTCGCCCACGATCAGCATCTCGCCGTCGTCTAGCCGCATGTCGGCATAGGGCGCGGGCGCCAGGCGGTGCATCACCACGTGGGCGTCCAGCAGCTTGCCGAGCTCCCGGCTGGCCGAGAAGTGGTCGGCGTGGGTGTGGGTGTCGATGACGTACTTCACGGTGAGGCCGTGCTGCGCGAGCAGGCCACGGTAGAAGTCGATGCGCGACAGCTCCGGATCGATCAGCACGGCGGCGCAGGTGGCCTCGCAGCCGAGCAGGTAGGACTGGCACCCGCCGGTGGCGATCTGCTCGAAAATCATCTGCCAGACCCTTCCAAGTTCGCGGCCCTCAGACCGCAGCCACCGCCGGAGCAGGTTCGGCGGTCCGCATCGCCGCGCGCAGCAGCGTGAAGCCGGCGTATATCACCACCGCCACCACGAGCCACCGCAGCAGGTCCAGCGGCATCTCCTTCACCAGGAACGCCGCGATCAGGATCGCTGGAATGGCGCCGAGCGTGAGCCCCAGCACGATCCGCAGGTCCAGCTTGAGCTCCTGGCGCACCAGCCGCGCGGCCGCACCGGTCATGGAGAACGCCGCCGAACTGGCCATGATCGGGAAGGCGAGCCGCGGATCCATGCCCATCAGGCTGAGCATGGCGAGTGTCGGCGCGTAATTGCCGACGCCGAAGTTGATCAGCACGCCCAGCACGGCGTGCGCGGCGATCACGATCACCATCAGCGGCAGCGGCAGGCCCGTCGCGTGACCTCCTACTGGCATCATCTTCAGATTGGCCAGGACGAAGAAGGCGCCCGCCAGCAGCAGCGCCACACCGACGATCGTCTGGATCAGCCGCACCGGGGCGTGGGTGACGAGCCGCGCGCCCACGAGGCCGCCCGCAATCATGGCCACGATGCACCCGCCGAGCAGCACTGGGTCAACCCTCACGCCCAGCAGCACGAGGAAGATGGCCGACTGCACGATGGTGGGGATGGTGTAGCCCGCCACCAGGGTCGGCGGGATCAACCGGTCCGGCACCAGCGCGCGGAACTTCATCCAGGACAGGGTGGTCGCGAACGAGCTGATGCCCAGGGTGTCGAAGAAGTTGGCCACCGCGCCCAGTCCCAGCGCCTCGAGCCTGGGCGGTAAGACGGCGCCCGCGGCCAGGCTCGCACGGATGAGAACGACGCTGTAGGCGATGCCGATCAGCACCAGCGGCGCCAACAGGAAGGCGATGATCATCCGGCACGCTCCAGCATAGGGACGCGCCGCCGCCGGAATCGCTCCGGCTTCCCCCTAACGGAGGCCCCGAGCGGCATACCAACGCTCTTCGGTCATCCCCGCAAGGGCGCGGGTGAACGAGGGTCCGCGGCGCCAGGACCCGGACTCGCTTGGCTCTTACATCTAAATGCTGTCATCCCGGCCGTAGGGCCGTTAGCGGACCGAAGAGCCGGGACCCAGGACTAAGCCCACTGCGAATCCCCCTGGGTCCCGGCTCTCCGCTTCGCTGCGGCCGGGATGACAGGCATGATTGGAGTGAATGAGACCCAATTGAGTACAGGCCCTAGGCCGCGAGCAGCACCTTAGCCCGTGCGAACACCGCCTCGAACATCGCAGGCGTCAGCCGCCCGGTGTTCGTGTTGAGCCTGGAGCAGTGGTAGCTGTTCAGCACCACGTAGGGCCCGGCCTGGAACTCAGTCCCGTGCCCCGGGATGCCCGCCGAGGCCTTCAGCCCCAACGCTTTCAGCACATTGCGCCGCGAGACGTCGCCCAGCGTCACGATGACCTTCAGCCGGGGCAGGGCGGCGATGCGGTTGGTGAGGAACGGCCGGCAGGTGTTCTCTTCGCTGGTCTCCGGCTTGTTGCCCGGCGGCGCGCAACGCACCGCGTTGGAGATCATGCAGTCCACGAGCTCCAGGTCGTCGTTCCCGTCGGGATCGTAGGTCCCGCGCGCGAAGCCCGACTTGATCAGCGTGTCGTAGAGAATCCAGCCCGCGCCATCGCCGGTGAACGGCCGGCCAGTGCGGTTGGCGCCGCCGCGTCCGGGCGCCAGGCCCGCCACCAGCAGGCGCGCGTCCGGATCGCCCCAGGACGGGGCCGGGCCGTTGAACCAGTCGGGATGGGCCTGGGCGTTGGCGGCGCGATAGGCCACCAGCCTGGGACAGAGCGGGCAGTCGCGAGGCGGCTCGGCCGTCTCAAGCGTCGGTGTCGGCATCGGCCTCCGGCTCGTCTTCGCGCTGACGCTCACGCTCGGCCTGCTTGCTCTCCTGGATGAAGCGCGGCAGGCGCGAGGGCCGGCCGATGATGTCGGAGAGGTCGGCCAGGTCCACGAAGTTGTCGGCCTGGCGGCGCAGGTCGTCGCTGGCCATCGGCGGCTGCGACTTCACGGTGGAGACCACGGTCACCCGGGCGCCCTTGCGCTGCACCGCCTCGACCAGCACCCGGAAATCACCGTCGCCGGAGAACAGCACCAGATGGTCGGCCGACGCGGCCATCTCCATCATGTCCACGGCGATCTCGACATCCATGTCGCCGCGCCAGCGCTTGCGGCCTTGCGCGTCGGTGTACTCACGCGCCGCCTTGGTCACCAGGCTGTAGCCGTTGTAGTCGAGCCAATCGACCAGCGGGCGGATCGGCGAATAGTCCTGATCCTCGACGAGCGCGGTATAGTAGTAGGCCCGGATCAGCACGCCGCGCTTGCGGAACTCTTCCAGCAGCTTGCGGTAGTCGATGTCGAAGCCCAGCCCCTTGGCGGCCGAGTAGAGGTTGGATCCATCGATGAAGAGCGCCAACCGGTCCGTGGGGTAAAAGGTCATCAGCTCGAAATTCCCAAATGCCAGGGTGGACGACGCGGTGGTGGTGGCCCTCGGCAGCAATCTGGCCGGCGAATATGCCTCAACCGAGGCGTTACTGGAGGCGGCCCTTGCGCGGTTCCCTCAGGCGGAATTGCCTGTCCTGGCGCGATCGGGCTGGTGGAGCTCTGCCGCCTGGCCCGATCCGAATGAACCTGAGTATCGCAACGGCGTCGCGCTTGTCGAGGCGAAGGGCGGTCCGCAAGCGGTGCTGGAGGCGCTTTTTTCCATCGAAAGGAGCTTCGCCCGCGAAAGGCGCGCCCGGAACGCCGCGCGCACGCTCGATCTGGACCTCATCGCCTATGGTCGGCAGGTGATCGATGCCCCGGACCTGACCCTGCCGCACCCCCGCGCCCACCAGCGGCTGTTCGTGATGGGCCCGCTCGCCGAGATCGCCCCCGACTGGCGCCATCCCGTGCTGGGACTGACGGCGGCGGAGCTGGAGAAGTCAGCGACGGTCGGGCTGGACGCGCGCCCGACCTAACCCGCCCCGCTGTCGGTTCTGGAAAGCGGTCCATCAACACGGCCTCCCCCTTCTTAAGCTCGTCATCCCCCGGCTTGTCCGGGGGACCCATAAACACGACCCACTGAGGCAAATCTCCAGAGGCGGAGATCATGGGTGGCCCGGACGAGACGGGCCATGACGAGCAGGGAGGGGGCGTCTACCCCAACCGCCGGAACCGCTCGGCCTTGGCGATCTGCAGCCCCGCGCGCCCGGGCGCGAGCTTCCAGCGGCCTGGGTCGATCAACTCGGGATCCAACCGCGAGGCGACCAGCGCCGACTCCAGCACCAGCGCCAGGGCAGGCCCCGCCGCGACGACGTCCTTCATCTGGGTCATCAGTCGGGCCGCGACGATCGACAGCAGGATCGGCCAGTGCGCGTCGTCCAGTGGCGGCTCGTCCGCCAGATGGACAGGCATCGGCGCCGACAGGGTCTTTCGCGCCTTGGGCCACAACACCCGAAGGAGGTCGCGGGGCGTCGCCGCCAGCTGGTGGTCCTGCGGCGCCTCGACCGCGCCGAATCCGGGCTCCTTGATCGCGCCGGCGATGCGGCGCTCGATCGCGTTTATGTCCGGAAAGTCCGGCGCGCGCAGCCCGGCGCCGGCCGCCGCCTTGGCCAGGAAGCCCAGCATCGGCAGGGCATGGCCATAGCCCAGCAACAGCGGGCCGTTGATCCAGCTCCCGAGCAGATACCGTTCGCCGTGGAGGTTGGTGTAGAGCAGCACGCTCTTGGGCTGCACCAGGTCGCGCCGCTGGGCCAGCAGCTCGCCCTGTTCGAGCGCGGCGTTCTGGGCCGCGAAACCCACTAGGGCGCCGGCGGCCGAGAGCAGGGTGGCGGCGGCGTTCGGATGACCCATCCGCTTGCCCAGCATCTGCTTCAGTTCGCCCAGCGCGAGGTTCGCGCGGTTCGCGGATTCCGGCTCCCAGGGGTACTGCGGCGCGACGGGGGCGGAATACGCAAGCGACATCGACAGCTCCGATTACGGCGCCGTGACTATCGCAGACCGGGTATTGAGGCTTTGCAACCTGATGTGGTGAACGAGGCGTCTACCCGATAACGGTGTTCTGGCGTTCGACGTGCGGCCTTTGCGGCGTTGCACAATGAGGCCCGAACCTCTATTTTGACCGGTTCTATCCCCCGCCCGAGGAATCCATGGCTCGCGTCACCGTCGAAGACTGCATTGAAAAAGTCCCCAACCGCTTCAGCCTCGTGCTGCTGGCGGCCCATCGTGCGCGCGCCATCTCGGCCGGTTCGCAGATCCTCGTGGATCGCGACAACGACAAGAACCCGGTCGTCTCGCTGCGCGAGATCGCCGACGACGTGGTGGACGCCGAGGAACTCCGCGAGAACCTGATCGGCACCCTGCAACGGGTGGACGAACGTTCGGAAGCCGAGGAAGAGGCCGAAACCCTCGCCCTGCTGGCCGATCCGACCCACATGCAGATGAGCGAGCTCGAACTCGTTCGCGCCCTGCAGAGCGACCGCGACGGCGGTCAGGAGGAGCGGTACTGAGCCCCGACGGCGCAGACCCTCTAATCCTCGAAGCGGCGCCCGCCGCCGCTCCTTCCGAACGCGCGCCCGAAGTCCTTCCATCTCTTGGGGGGGAATCGGGCGCGTCTTCGTCTGTGGTTCCCGTCGAGCCCGCCGCGGCTTCGGTGCCGACTTCAGCCGCCAAGCCCCGTCAGAAATTCCTCCGTCAGTACGAGCTGATCGAGCGCGTCCACGCCTACGACCCGACGGCGGACGAGGCCTTGTTAAACCGCGCCTATGTCTACGCCATGCGCATGCACGG
>JBOHKZ010000500.1:0-7053 GCA_050729355.1 Phenylobacterium sp.
GGTCGCCTACGAGGCGCGGCTGCGGGCGCGGAGCGGCGACGCCGGCGGCGGGCGGTTCGACGGGGCGGTGGAGCGAGACCTGCACAGGCTGACCAACCGGGCGCGGACCACAGGCGGCGCAGACGCCCTGACCTGGGACGCCGAGCTGGCGGCGACCGCGCGGGCCCATGCCGGCGACCTCGCCCAGCGGCACTACGTGGAGCACCTGTCGCCGGAGGGTTTCGATCCCACCGACCGGCTGGGGCTGGTGGCGCGCCGCACGATCGGCTCGGCCAGCGAGAACATCACCTGGCACCGCGGCGGCAAGATCGACGGCGCCGGCGACCTGATGCGCAACTGGCGATCCAGCCCGCCGCACTGGTCGAACCTCCTGAACCCCCGCTACAGCCACGCCGGCTTCGGCGTCGTGCGGATCGCCGATCAGGTCTACGCGGTGGGCCTCTACGCCAAGCTGAACGGGACGCTGGCGGCCGACCTGCCGTTCCACCTGCCCGACACCACCGCCCTGCTCGCAAACCTCAAGGGCATGCCGGCCGGGGTGGCTTCGTTCTGGCTGGAAGACCAGGTCAGGAAGGTCGGGCGACGTGGCATGCGCGCGCCGCCCGGCGTCTATCGGCTGCGCATCGACCTGCCGCTTGGCGGCGCCGCCTACGACGAGCTCTACGGTCCGATCTTCGTGCTGGACGGACCCCCTCGCCAGCCCGGATAGTCTTCGCAAAAGGGACTTCTGGAGGGGAAACGCCATGACCATCGATCGTCGCGGACTGCTGGCCGGTTCAATAGCGTTGGCCGGCGTGGGCCTCAGTGTCCGTGAGGCCCTGGCCGCCGTGACCACCGCGTCGCCGGAGAGCGTCGGCTTCTCCGCCGCGGGCCTGGCCGAACTCGACAAGGCCATGCACGGCCTGGTGGACGAACAGAAGCTGGCCGGGGTGACGACCCTCGTCGCCCGGCACGGCAAGGTCGTGCACTTCGACGCCTACGGGAAACGCGACCTGACGGCCGGCGCGCCGATGGAGAAGGACACGATCTTCCGCATCGCCTCGATGACCAAGCCGATCACCGGCGTGGCGATGATGATGCTGTGGGAACAGGGCGAGTGGAAACTCACCGACCCGGTCGACCAGCATATCCCGCAGTTCCGGGGGCTGAAGGTGCAGGCCAAGGACGGCTCGCTGGTCAACCAGACCAAGCCGATGACCATGGCCCAGCTGATGAGCCACACGGCGGGCTTCGGGGTGAACGCCGACTACGAGGGCCAGAAGTTCTCCGAAGGCGACCTGCAGGGCATGATCGACAAGCTGGCCAAGCTGCCGCTGAAAGCCCAGCCGGGCACGGACTTCCTCTATGGCCCGAGCGTCAACATCCAGGGCTACCTGGTTGAGAAGTTCTCCGGCAAGACGCTCGACCGGTTCTTCGCCGACCGGATCTTCAAGCCGCTGGGGATGGTCGACACCGGCTTCTGGGTCCCGCCCGAGAAGGCGTCGCGGGTGGCCAAGGTCAACACCTACAAGGACGGCAAGATCGTCGAATTGGCCACCCAGAACGACCCGACGCGCAAGCCGACGTTCCTGGCCGGATCGGGCGGCCTGCTCTCCACCACCGAGGACTACTGGCGCTTCGCCCAGATGGTCGCGAACGGCGGCGAGGCCGGCGGCAAGCGGTTCATCAAGGCCTCGACCGTCAAGCTGATGCGCACCAACGTCCTGGAGCCGGGAGTGTTCGTCGACGTCTACGGACCGAACCAGCCGGGGTTGGGCTTCGGCCTCGACTTCGCGGTGCTGATGAGCCCGGCGGCGGCCCGCAGCCCGCAGGGGTTCAATACCTTCTATTGGGGCGGCGCCTTCGGGACCTGGTTCTGGATCGATCCGGAGAACGACGTGGTCTACGTCGGCATGATCCAGAACCTGAACGGCAGCGTGCCGGGCGGCGGGACGCCGGCGGTGCGGGAGATCTCGCCGAGGCTGACCTACGCCGCGCTGACGAACCGCAAGACATGAGCGTCACCTTCCACACCACGATCATGACCGGCGCCGGCACGACCGCGGGCATCGTCGTGCCGGAGAAGACGGTGGCGGCGCTGGGCGCGGGCAAGAAGCCGGCGGTGAAGGTGACGCTGAACGGCTTCACCTACCGCAGCAGCATCGCCTCGATGGGCGGCAAGTTCATGATCGGGGTCAGCAACGCGGTGCGCGCCGAGTCCGGCCTCAAAGGGGGCGATACGGTCGAGGTGGTGCTGGAGCTCGATACGGAGCCGCGGGTCATCGACGTTCCGCCCGACCTCGCCGCGGCCCTGGCGGCCGAGCCGGCGGCGCAGGCCTTCTTCGACAAGCTCTCCTATTCCAACAAGCGCCGCCACGTGGAGCCCATCGCCGACGCCAAGACCCCGGAGACACGGGCGCGGCGAATCGAGAAGTCCGTGGCGGGGTTCAAGGCCGGGAAGGTCTAGGGCGCGGCCCTCCTCTCTCCCTTGCTCGTCATGGCCGGGCCTGTCCCGGCCATCCAGACACGACGTCGTTGCAGACATGGCGGCCGCGCTTGCGTTTCTGGATCCCCGGGACAAGCCCGGGGATGACGAGCAAAAGGGGTGGTAGGCCAGCGCTCTACAGCGAAATCGACATCTCGGACGTCTGGGCCCAGCCGAGGCCCTCGTACATCGGACGACCCTGGGCGGTGGCGTGCAGGATCATGTACTGGAGCCCGCGCCGGCGGCCCTCAGCCATGGCGCGTTCCATCAGCGCCTTGGCGATCCCCTGCCCGCGCCGCTCCTGCTCCACGAAGACGTTGAGGATGTAGCCACGCGCGGCCTGCTCGGGATGCGAGGGGTGCGGCGGCCAGTCGATGACCATCATGCCAAGCCCCGCGACGGGCGCGGCGCCCTCCATCGCGATCCAGCCGAAGTAGTCGCCGCTGGCCAGCCGTGGCTTGAGCCAGTCGCGGAAGGCGGCGCTCATCGGCGCCAGCGCCTCGTCGGTGCGGCCCGACGCCTTGAACATCTCGTGGCGGTGGCGACAGACCAGATCGAGGTCGGCGGGCGTGACGGGGCGATAGTCGGGCATGGGTGGAGCTTAACGGCGCAGCGCTTGTGCGCCATCCAGAAGGGCCTATTCTTCCGTCGCCGGGCCGACGCGGGCGCCCGGAATGAGACGCCTGGCGTCCAAGACCCGCTCCTGTGATCCGGCTACGGCCGGGAGGAGCGCGCAATGTCTTTCTCCAAGTCCTTCAAGGTCGCCGTGGTCTGGCGCGGCGACGCCAAGGCGCGGGCCGAGGCGCGCGGTGAAACCTGCCGGCTGAAGGCGGTGTTCGGGGCGCTCGCCGCCCACGGGATTGCAGCGGAACCCGCGGTGTTCTGCGAGGCGGCGGCGCCCGAGGTGCTGAGGCAGCTGCTTGCGGTGGACGGCGTCCTCGTCTGGGTGGACCCGATCGCCACGGCCACCGGCCAGCGTCGGGCCGCGTTGGACGATCTGCTGCGCCAGGTCGCCGAGGCCGGCGTCTTCGTCAGCACCCACCCCGACGTGACCGCCAAGATGGGGGTCAAGGCCGTGCTGCATCGGACCCGGTCGCTGGGGTGGGGATCCGACACCTCCTACTATCGGACCCCGGCCGCGTTCGAGGCGGAGTTCCCCGGCCGGGTGGCGTCCGGCCCGCGGGTGCTGAAGCAGAACCGCGGCAACGGCGGCATCGGCGTCTGGAAGGTCGAGGCTTCGGTGGGTGGCGATGTCCAGGTGCTGGAAGCGCGCGGCGAGGACGGCGAACGCACCCTGCCGCTCGCCGCCTTCATCGCTGAACGCCTGGAGGATTTCGACATCGGCGGCGGACTGGTGGACCAGCCGTTCCAGGCGCGCCTGCTGGACGGGATGGTCCGCTGCTACATGTCGGGCGGCCAGGTGGTGGGTTTCGGCCACCAGGTGGTCCGCGCACTGGCGCCGCTTGACGCCGGGCCGGCCGGACCGCGGCTCTATTCGGGCGCGGACGACGTGAGGTTCCAGCGCCTTCACGGCGTCATGGAAGCGGACTGGACGCCTGGGCTGGCGCGGCTGCTGGACATCGCGCCCGCCGACCTGCCGGTGATCTGGGACGCCGATTTCCTACTGGGTCCCAGAACCGCTTCCGGCGAGGACAGCTACGTGCTCTGCGAGATCAACGTCAGCTCGGTCTTCCCCTTCCCCGACGAAGCGCCCGACATCCTGGCCGCCACGACGTTGAAGCGTCTTGCGGCCGCCCCCCAAAAGCGCGCCACTGAAGCGCAACCTTAGCCGGAGTTTCCCATGTCCCAGCCGACCCTCGATCGTCGCCTGCTGCTCGGCGGCCTCGCCTTCGCGGGAGCCGCCGCAGCGAGCGCCGCACCCGCCCAGACGGCCCAGACGCCGACCTATACGCCCAAGCCCCTGCCCTTCGATCCGAAGGGCGTCGCGGGCCTCTCAGAGAAGCTGTTGGTCAGCCACCACGACAACAATTACGTCGGGGCCGTGAAACGGCTGGGCGCGATCCGCGGCGAGTTCGCCAAGCTCGATCCGGCGACGGCGCCTGGCTTCATGATCAACGGGCTGAAGCGCGAGGAACTGATCGCCTGGAACTCGATGATCCTGCACGAGGTCTATTTCGCGGGCCTGGTCGCCGCCGCGCCGCCCAGCGCGGGACTGGCGCAGGCGCTCGAGCGGGACTTCGGCAGCGTCGACCGCTGGGCCGCCGAGTTCTCCGGCATCGGCAAGGCGCTGGGCGGCGGGTCGGGCTGGGTGCTCCTGACCTACAGCCCGCACGAGGGCCGGCTGGTGAACACCTGGGCGTCGGACCACACCCATACGCTGGCGGGCGGCGCGCCGATCCTGGTGCTCGACATGTACGAGCACGCCTACCAGATGGACTACGGCGCCAAGGCCGGGGACTACGTGAACGCCTTCATGAAGGCCGTCTCCTGGAAGAACGCCAACGAAGCGTTCGCGCGGGCGAGCCGAGCCTGACCTAGGGCGGCCGGGGCCCTTGGTCCGGCCCCCCGGGCCACTTACGCGTGCTCGTGATCGTGGCGGTGGTGCAAGTCCGGGTAGTGCGGATGTTTGTGCCGCATCGGCGCGTGGCGATGCCAGTGGCTATGGGGCTCGCTCGGGGCGTCCAGCGGACCGTGGGCGTGCTGGTGGTGCTCGTCGTGCATGTGGCTGTGTTCGTGGTCCAGGGCCTCGTGCTGATGGGTGTGTGAGTGGTCCTCCGTCAGGTGAAGGTAGAGGCCAACGCCCATCAGGACGCCCGCCCCAACCAAGCGCGCTGTCAGGGGCTCCTTGAACATCCAGAGCGATAGGAGCGCCCCGATGAACGGCGCCGCGGAGAAATATGCGCCGGTCCTCGCCGTCCCGAGATAACGGAGACCAAGCACGAACAGGACAAGGCTCACGCCGTATCCCAGGAAGCCGACGAGCGCGGCGCCCGCCAGTGGCCCTATGGGCGGAAGGTGCGCGCCGAAGGCGAGCGCCAGGCTGAGGTTCACCGCCCCCGCAGCCAGGCCCTTGATCAAGGCGATCTGGACAGGATCGGCGCTGCTGAGCTTTCGTGTGAGGTTGTTGTCGACGCCCCAGGCGACGCACGCCCCGACGATCGCGAGGGAGCCGAGGCTAACGCCGCCAGGGCCAGCGCTCCATGAGATGAGTACAGCGCCGGCCAGGATCGAAAAGGCGCCGATCAGCAGGCGGCGATCTACGTTTTCCCGAAAGACCAGCCACGCTATCGCCATCGTCGCGAGACCCTCGACGTTGAGAAGCAAGGCCGCGGAAGACGCCGAGGTGGTCGCGAGGCCGACCATCAGCAGCACGGGCCCGACGGCTCCACCGCTGAGCACGACCAGACCGAGCCAGGGAAGGTCGGCTCGTTTGAGCGACGCTTCGACGGCGCCTATGCCCGTGAAGCGTCGGGCGAGGTGCACGATCGACAGGCCCACGCCAGATCCCAGGTAGAGCACGCCGGCCAACAGCCACGGGTTCACCCCGCCGCCGAGCAACAGCTTCGCGAAGGGCGTGCTGGCGCCGAAGAGCACCGCCGAGGCGATAGCCAAGGAAGCGCCGGGCCATGCCAAGGATGCGGACAGGGCGCGCCCCGGTTTGTCGGTCATGCCCCGACGGTAGGAGCTGCCGACAGAGGTGGAAAGCACCTCGCTGAGATCTCCATCCTCCTCTACCCTGCCGCCGCGACAGCCGGGGGATATAGGTGACGCTGATCAGGAGAGCCCGCGGACGCGGCGCGCGGCGGGGGCTTGCCATCGCGCTTGGCCTGGGCGCGCTTGTGCTCGCGGCGCCCGCCCTCGCCCACAACATCGGCGGCTCGGACGCGGCGTTCGTCGCCGCGACGCGGGGACCGGACCCCCTGCCGTTCATGTATCTCGGCGCCAAGCACATGGTGACGGGCTACGACCACCTGCTGTTCCTGGTAGGCGTGATCTTCTTCCTGTTCCGCTTCCGGGACATCGCGCTCTACGTCAGCCTGTTCTCGCTCGGGCACTCGATCACCCTGCTGGCGGGCGTTTATTTCAAGCTGCAGGTCGACCCGCACCTGGTGGACGCGGTCATCGGGCTTTCGGTGGCCTACAAGGCCTTCGACAACCTCTCGGGCTTCAAGACCCTGGTTGGCGTACAGCCGGACCCCCGATTGGCCGTATTCGGGTTCGGGCTGATCCACGGCTTCGGCCTGGCGACGAAGCTGCAGGCCCTGAACCTGAACAAGGACGGGCTCCTGGCCAACCTGGTCGCCTTCAATGTCGGCGTTGAGATCGGCCAGGTGATCGCATTGTCCATCATCCTGGTGGCGATGACTCTGTGGCGGCGGAGCCGGGCGTTCGAGCCTACCGCCGCCTGGGCCAACGTCCTCCTAATGCTGGCCGGGTTCGTCCTCGCCGGCCAACAGATCGCCGGCTATGTCTTGGGGGGAGCCGTCACATGACCGCCAATCAACAACCGACGCGCCCGCTGGCCCGCGGCAAACTGATCCTCGCCACGCTCGGCGCGCTGATCGTGACGACGCTGATCGTCCTGGGCGCGATCCTGCCGGCCGAGTTCAACCGCGACCCGCTAGGTG
>JBOHKZ010000501.1:0-3524 GCA_050729355.1 Phenylobacterium sp.
CCTCATCCCGTCCCGGATCAGGATCGTGGCGGAACTGCCGCTCTCCGCGAACGGCAAGGTGGATCGACACGCGCTCCTTCAGACGCCGGTCGACGACGTGGAAGCCGTGCAGAACGTCGCGCCGCAGACGGAGACCGAGGCCGAGCTCGTGGCGATCTGGACGGACCTCCTGCAGCGCCCCGTGCTCTCGGTCGAGGAGAGCTTCTTCAACCTCGGAGGCCACTCGCTGATGGCTGTGCGGCTGTTTGATCGGATCCGCCGTCGCTTCGGGCCCGACCTGGCCATCTCGACCCTGTTCGTCCATCCGACGATCCGCGACCTGGCCGAAGTCATCGCGCAGGCGCAGGCGCCATCTGAGGGCTCAGGCGCCGCTTCCGGTCCGTCGGCGGAATGGGACCCGACGACCGTCATGCATCCCGGGCCCGGCGCGAAGGCCACGCCGCTCTTCATCGTCGGCGGGGCTGGCGGCAACGTGAACAACCTGGTCGACCTGGCGAATGCGGTGGGTCGCCACCGGATGGTGGTCGGCATCCAGACCCGGGGCATCCTCGGGCACAGGCCGCACGACACCATCGAGGAGATGGCGGCGGAGAGCATCCGCTACATCCGCGGGCACCAGCCAAGGGGTCCCTACGTGCTCGCCGGCTATTCCGCGGGCGCTCAGATAGCCTACGAGATGGCCCGTCAGCTTGTCGCCGGCGGCGAGCGCGTCGCCGAGGTGATCCTGCTCGACACCTATGCGCCCGGGCTCGCCGCGCGGGCCAATGGCGCCGATCCGATGTCCCTGCCGATCCGGTTCTCCTTCAAGGAGCGCCTCCAGCACGAGATCCGGATGTTCGGGCGCCACGGCCCGAAGGTGCTCGCCGAAAAGCTTTGGGCGAAGACCACGAACTTCGTCCTCCGCGGCAGGGGCCTCGACCTGCTGGCGCTGGCGAAACCTACACTCGCGCGCAGCCGTCGCACGGCGCTGGCCTGGTTCGCCGCGGCCCGGAAGTACCAGGGCGGGTCCTACCCCGGACCGGTCAGCCTCATCGTCTCCCGGCCGATCACACTGCAGGAAGAGCTCTTCGTGGCCAGGTACCCGTACCTCGGCTGGAACGACCTCATCGATCCGGCGAACATCGCGCGCATGACGGTAGAGTGCGGCCACCTGGAGATGGTCAAGGGCCGGCACGCCGACGAGCTCGCCGCCTTCTTCGAACAGCGGATCGACTCTGCGGCGGGCGTCAAATGAGCGACCTCTCCGTCGTCGAGGACGGGCTGCGCATCGACATCGGCGAGTGCTGCCTCGACACCGACGCGGACATTGCGCTGGACGCCGCCTATGCAGACCTCAGCGGCGAAGAACGCGAACGCGCCGCGAGCTTCGTGTTCGACCGCGACCGCGAGCGGTTTGTGCGGGCCCACGGCTACCTCAGGCTGAAGCTCGGCCGCCTGGTGCAGCTCGCGCCGAAGGACGTCCCGCTCGCCGCCAAGGAGGGCGGAAAGCCCTTCGTCGAAGGCCATGACGTCAGCTTCAACCTCTCGCATTCGGGCTCTCGCGCCGTTGTCGCCATGACGCGCGGCAGCGAGGTCGGGATCGATCTGGAGAGCGTCGACCGCTTTGACCGGATCGAGGACGAATTGGACGGTCTCGCGCGGTCATGCCTGACCCGTGACGAGCAGTCTGCCCTGACCGCCCTGCCCCCGGAGCGCCGCACGCGACGCTTCCTCGCCTACTGGACGGCGAAGGAAGCGCGGATGAAGCTGACGGGTGAGGGCATGGCGCTCGAGCCCCGCACCATCGCGCTGAAGCTCTCCCGCGGACGTCCGGTCGGCTACCTGCGTCCGCGCGGGCCACGGGCCACCCTGCGGTTCATTCCGCTGTCCGACCCCGACACCGTCTGCTGCCTTGCGGTCGGGCGCAGCAGCGCGACCGCGTCTTCACAACCGATCGCCGGATAGGTCGGGGTGGGCAAGGCCAAGGATGCCCTCAAACTGATGGTCGGTCGCGTGGCCGAACTGGCGCGGCCCGACCTTGGGCGCGAGATCGACAACGCATGCAACACGTCGCGCGCGCCTGCGCTGAAGCGCGCCATCCTCTACGCCCGGCTTCGGCGGGCCCAGTCGCGAGGCGACGTCGCGGCGATCGAAAGCGCCCTCGCCGCCTTCTGGATCGGGGATTCCGGAGACAGGTTCCACGACCACTACGCCGAGGAACGCTTCAATCTGTTCCGCCAGCATCATGCCATAGTCATCGACGCGCTGGCCGACGTGATCGAAGCCTCCGGCGCGCGGTTCTCCAGGCTTGTGGAAATCGGCTGCGGTGACGGAAAGGTCCTCGCCTACTGCGCCGGACGCCTGCCTTCGATCACCCAGGCGGTCGGTCTCGATATCAATGCGGCGGTCATCGCCCGCATCTCGGCCGAGCAGCCTGCCGGCGGGCGGCTGTCGTTCGCCAGGGCCGAGGCGCGGGACTGGCTGGTCGCCAATCCGCAACCGGGCACGGTGGTGCTCTCAAACGGCGGCGTCCTGGAGTATTTCTCGCAGGACAACATGGACAAGCTGCTCCAGGCGCTCGCCCAGTCGCCGCCCGCGGCGATTGTCCTCATCGAGCCGGTGGCGCCGAACCATGATCTGTTGAGCCAGGCGGACTCCTTCGCGTTCGGGCGCGAGAACTCGTTCTCGCACAATCATGCGCGACGCCTGGGCGAGGCCGGCTTCGACGTGGTGTTCGCCAAGGAAGTAGAGACTTCCGAAGCCCGCTGGATGATGATGATCGGCCTTCTGAAGTAAGCCGATTCAACCGTCGGCTGGGCGCGGGCTGTTGCACCCGCGCCGCGCTTAATGGGAAACTTGAGCTTAGCCGCACAAGACCCGCTGACAGCAGAGATTCCCGCCGACATACCCGCTCCCAGGCGACCCGGCAGATGGTCGTCGAGGGAGTAAAGCGTAATGAAAATCGACCTCTTTAGCGCCGGTTCCGTGCTGGCGCTGGTCCTGGCGGCATCGACCCCCGCACTGGCGCAGAGCGCCGGCGACACTGGCGGATCCCAACGCACCATCGACGAGATCGTCGTCACCGCGCAGAAGCGCGAGCAGAGCCTGCAGGACGTCCCGATCGTCGTCACCTCCGTCAACGCCCAGCAGCTGCAGGACGCCGGCATCCGCGACATCAAGGACCTCACCATCGTCGCGCCCGGCCTGACGGTCACCTCGACCAGCAGTTCGGCGATCACGACCGCCCGCATCCGCGGCATCGGCACCGTCGGCGACAATCCCGGGCTCGAATCTTCCGTCGGCGTGGTGATCGACGGCGTCTATCGCCCGCGCAACGGCGTGGCGTTCAGCGACCTGGGCGACCTGGAGCGCATCGAGGTGCTGAAGGGTCCGCAGGGCACCCTGTTCGGCAAGAATACGACCGCCGGCGTCATCAACATCATCACCGCGCGGCCGCAATTCTCGCTGCACGCCAATTCGGAAGTCACCGCCAGCAACTTCGACGGCTTCGGCGCGGCGATCTCGCTGACCGGCCCGCTCGCCAA
>JBOHKZ010000502.1:0-6931 GCA_050729355.1 Phenylobacterium sp.
ACCAACCCCGATCAGCTTCGCTGACCGGAGGATGACGAGGGTTGGGGTCCTACCCCAGGTTGGCGCGCCACCCGGAAGTGCTCTCAAGCTTGTCATCCCGGGCGTAGCGAAGCGGAGACCCGGGCAGGGCAACCGCAGCGGGCTTAGCCCTGGGTCCCGGATCGGCTCTGCGGCCGTCCGGGATGACAACAACTTTCTAAGCCGCTGGCATTTCGAAGGTTGGCCTTCGACCTAGCTCTTCCGGCCGGCCGTCGACTGGCCGCTGCCGGCGCCGCCGGCGCCATTGGCGCTGGGGTCCCTCGCCCGCCCTTCGAAATCGCTGTCCTGGAGCGTGGAGGTGGGGGCGCAGCGCAGGTTGTTCTGCACGTGGGCGACGCCGGAGATGTCCTCGACGATCCGCTCGGCGCGGTGCTTGGCCTCGCGGCTCTCCACCGTGCCCGAGAGCGTCACCTCGCCGGTCGCCACCGAGACCGAGATGTTCGAGGCGTCGAGCCAGCTGTCGTCGGTGAGCCGCTCGTGCACCTCGTCGCTGATCCGCTCGTCCGAGCGCTTGTAGCCCTGGGGCCCGAGGCCCCGGGCGCCACGGCCTTCCCGATCGTAGTCGTGATAGGCGCGCGCCTCGCCGCCGCCGCCGAACCAGGACGCCATCCGCTCGCCGGCCCGGTGCAGGAACTCGCCGGCGTTGCGGCCCGCGCCCTCGAAGCGCTCGGTGCGCTCGAACCGTCCGGCGCGCCGATCGTCGTCGCGGCGGCCGCCGTCGCCATAGCCGCGCTCGTAGTCGTAGCCGCCGGTCCCGCCCGAGGCCATGCGGTGCGAGGGCTCGCGTGGATAGTCGTCGTAGCCCGCCTCGCCGTAGCCGGCCCGGTCATAGGCG
Organism: Phenylobacterium sp.; assembly: GCA_050729355.1. Classification (GTDB taxonomy): domain Bacteria; phylum Pseudomonadota; class Alphaproteobacteria; order Caulobacterales; family Caulobacteraceae; genus Phenylobacterium. The sequence goes on from JBOHKZ010000502.1 coordinate 875, forward strand.
GCCCGGCCATAGTCGCCGCCGCGGCCGGCGTCGTAGCCGCGCGGCTGGTCGCCGTATTCGACGCCGCCCTGGCCGTACTCCTCGCGGTAGATCGCCTCGCGGCCGTCGTCGCCGTAGTACCGGCCGCCGCCGGTGTAGTCCTGCGAGGTGAAGCGCGGCGTGACCCGGCCACGGGCGCCGCCGCCATAGCTCGCGCCGCTCTCGCGCTCCCCGAACACCGGATCGCGGTTCAGGCCGCTGCGGCGCCCGCCGGAGCCCTCCGGCCGGTCACGCCGGAAGGTGCGCGTCTCGCGCTCGCGGCCATAGAACCAGGGCTCGTCGTCTCGCGCTCGCCACTCGTCCTGATGATTGTCTGTCCACCGGCCGGCCATGGGAAATCCTCCGTCTGCACTCGGGCAGAACGGAGGGCGTTGGCGGGAGTTCCGGTGTTTCGGGCCCTAGAGCGGAATGTTGTCGTGCTTCTTCCAGGGATTGGTCAGCGTCTTGCCCTTCAGGTTCTTCAGCGCGCGCACGATCCGGCGGCGGGTGCCGTGGGGCATGATGACGTCGTCGATGTAGCCGCGGGAGGCGGCGACAAAGGGGTTGGCGAAGCGGGCCTTGTACTCGGCCTCGTGCTCGACCAGCTGCTCGGCGGTCTGGTTGCGGAAGATGATCTCCACCGCGCCCTTTGAGCCCATGACGGCGATCTCGGCCGTGGGCCAGGCGTAGTTGATGTCGCCGCGCAGGTGCTTGGAGCTCATCACGTCGTAGGCGCCGCCATAGGCCTTGCGGGTGATCAGGGTGATCTTCGGCACGGTGGCCTCGGCGAAGGCGAACAGCAGCTTGGCGCCGTGGCGGATCAGACCGCCCTGCTCCTGCTTGGTGCCCGGCATGAAGCCCGGCACGTCGACGAAGGTGATCAGCGGAATCTCGAAGGCGTCGCAGAAGCGCACGAACCGCGCGGCCTTGCGGCTGGAATCGATGTCGAGAACGCCGGCCAGCACCTGCGGCTGGTTGGCGACGATGCCCACCGGCTGGCCGTCCATCCGCGCGAAGCCCACCACGATGTTCTTGGCGAAGTCCGGGCTGATCTCGAAGAAGTCCGCCTCGTCGACCACTTTCGTGATCAACTCCTTGATATCGTAGGGCTTGTTGGGGTTGGCCGGGACCAGGGTGTCGAGGCTGTGCTCGTCGCGATCCGGGTCGTCGAAACTCTCGCGGACCGGCGGCTTCTCGCGGTTCGAGAGCGGCAAGAAATCGATCAGCCGCCGGACCTGGGTCAGGGCTTCGAGGTCGTTCTCGAAGGCGCCGTCCGCCACACCCGACTTCATCGCGTGGATGCGGTAGCCGCCGAGATCCTCGTGGGTGACGTCCTCGTGGGTGACCGTCTTCACCACGTCGGGGCCGGTCACGTACATGTAGCTCGTGTCCTTCACCATGAAGATGAAGTCGGTGATGGCCGGCGAATAGACGTCGCCGCCGGCGCAGGGGCCCATGATCACGCTGATCTGCGGGATGACGCCGGACGCCAGGGTGTTTTCGAGGAAGATGTCGGCATAGCCCGCCAGGCTCTCGACGCCCTCCTGGATCCGCGCGCCGCCGGCGTCGAAGAGGCCGATGATCGGAGCGCCCATCTTCAGCGCCTGGCGCTGGACCTTGAGGATCTTCTGGGCGTGGGCGCCGGAAAGGGATCCGCCGAACACCGTGAAATCCTTGGAGAATACGAAGACGACCCGGCCGTTGATCGTGCCCCAGCCGGTGACCACGCCATCGCCGGGGATCTTCTGCTCGGCCATGCCGAAATCGACGGCGCGGTGCTCGACGAACATGTCGAACTCTTCGAAGGAGCCCTCGTCGAGCAGCAGGTCGACGCGTTCGCGCGCGGTCAGCTTGCCCTTGGCGTGCTGGGACGCGATGCGCCGCTCGCCGCCGCCGACGCGCGCCTCTTCGCGACGTTTCTCCAACTCTTCAAGGATATGCTTCACGCTTGGCCGCCCTTCCCTGCACGGAGTGAAGGGGTAGAGCCGCTAGCCGAGCTAGGCAAGATCACGCCGGGTCAGCCGGGCTGCGACGTTTCCGTCAGATGGTGGTTTCGCGCAGCAGCGAGCGGCCACCAGCATCTGCAGCGAGACATCGCCCTGGGCCGCCGGGGCCACGGGCTGAGCCGGCGGCGTGTCGGTGAGGCGCGCAAGCAGGTTGTCGATCTTCTGGGCGGTGACGTTGCGGTCGGTCGGCGTGGCGTCGCCAGCCATGTGTTCCTGCGCCTCGATCAGAGCCGACATGGCGGCGGGCGCCAGGGCCACCTGGGCTGCGGCGAGCCGGGGCGAACTGATCGGTTTCCCGTTGAGCACGGCCTCCATCTCCAGCGGCTGCAGCACGCGGGGCGTCAGGCCCTCGATGCGGAGCAGGCTGGGGACGATGGATTGTGCGACCGGGGCGATCACAGGTCCTGGCTCCGTTCCATTTCGGCACACGGCCGTTATCTGAAACCGGAGGATCGCAACCTTCGCGCCAGCTTGCGTCGGACCGCCGTTCGCTCACTCTTTCGAGCGCAGCGCGATTCGGGGGGACCATGCTGATTGTCACCGGCTCCATCACGGCCAGATCCGACACGTTCGACGCCCTGTTGCGGGCGGCCCTGGACCACGTCCATCGCTCACGGGCCGAGGACGGTTGCCTGGCGCACGGCATCTATGCCGACTGCGAGGACCCGCTGAAGCTGTTCTTCTACGAGGAGTGGGCCGACCGACCGGCGTTGGATGCGCACTTCGAGCAGAAGGGGTCGCAAGCCTTCATGGCCGCCGTGCGCGAGCTTGCCGCGCGCAGCACGCCGCTTCGCATCATGCCGATCGAGGAGCGCCGCTTCCCCTACGATCGTCGGCGCTGAGTCAAAGCGAGCCCAACTCACCCTGTCCGATCCGTGCCCTAGGTGCGCTCCAGGCCACGGAACCAGCGGTCCAGCATCACGGCCTCGCCGCGCAGCCGCTCGGTGCGCTCGGCGGCCTCGGCGTCGACGCCCCACTGGTCCTCCTGCCACGCCTCGTCGAGGCGGGAGAGCTCGAAGGCCTGCTCGCCGCTCAGCCAGCCCCGCTGCAGGGCGATGGCCAGGATCGCAGAGCCGAACAGCGCCGCCCCGAACGCCAGCCCGGTCAGGCCGAAGTCGTCGAGTTCGAGCGCGAAGGCTTTCACCCCGGCCAGGGTCTCGTCCGGCTGCGCGCGGTGGACGATCCCCGCGGCGCGCACGAAGGCGAGCTTGGCGTCGGCCTCGATCCGCGCCAGCACCGGACCCCAGCCGTGCATCTGGCGCTCGACCAGCCCGGCCGGAGCCTCGGCGAAGTAGCAGACCAGGTCCGAGGCGGCGTAGTCGGCGATCGACTGCGCGACAGCCTCCCGGGCCCCCGAGACGGAATCGATCGCCGTATTGGCCAGGCGCGTGGCGTGCATGCCGGCGATCTCCAGGGTCTCGCCCTGCCCGGCCCACTCCTCGGCCACCTGCTCGGCGAGCGCCCGGGTCGGCAGCACGACCAGACCGCCCTTGGGTCCGCGCACATTGCGCCCGTCGAGTTGCACGCCGAAGCCTGCGTCCGTCTCCACGACCTCGACGGCCTTGTAGAAGCGGCGCGGCTTGTCCCCCGGCTCCTTGAACCCCTTCTGCACGGTTGCTCTCCGGAAATCTGGCGGCCTGGGCCGTGTTCGCGTGCAGATGAGCCCAGGAACGTCAGGGCGCAAGGCGGCGCGTGAGCGACACGCGCCGTGGCCTCCCTCGCCGGAGCGGCGGGAGGGAGAGGCGAGTTATTTCGGGAGCGCGTCGAAGGCGATGGTCATGCGGGCCTCGTCCGTCGTGAACGGCACGGTGCTGTGCCACATGTAGGACGGGAACAGCACCAGCCGGCCAGGCTTCGGCTTCACGAAATGCTCGGCGGGCAGCGGCGGCTTGGTTGCGTACGGCGGCTGGCCGAAGCGGATCCAGCCCTCCTTGGCCTCCGTCTCCAGGGCCGCGTTCGGCGTCTCGACGTAGAAGGCTGACGACAGCCAGCCCTGCGAGTGGAAGTGGTCCTTGTGGAAGCCGCCGGGCCGCAGCCGGACCGACCAGGCTCCGGTGATCCGGTAGTCGCCGGTGTCGCGGCCCTTCAGCGGACCGGCGCCGGCGCCCAGCTTGGCCATATGTTCGCGGATCGGCGCGTCGGCCGCGCGAAAGAACGCCTGGATCACCGGGTCGTCCGAGCCGGTCAGCAGGTGCATGGTCTGGCTGCCCTGCCGCAGCGACTGGTTCGACGGGTGCTGTTGATAGACATGCAGTTTTTTCAGCGACTTGGCGAGATCAGCTAAGAACGCGTCGAGACTCGGCCAGCCCTCGGGCGTGGCGACGTCGTAGACCCCGACCATGGCCTCGTAGTCGCAGATCTCGCCGTAGAGCGGGTCGCCCGCCGCGCGCGCCGCCGTCGCCGCCCAGCCCAGCAGCGACTGGTCGTCCGGATACTTCTCCAGCCCGGCGCGAGCCCTGGCCAACGCCTCGTGCGGCCGACCGGCGGCGAGGTGGAGGATGGCCCATTGGTTGTAGAGGCTGCGCAGCTCGGGGTTCAGACCCTCGGCCTGCCGAACCAGTCGCTCCGCTTCGTCGAGACGGCCGGTCTCCACCGCGGCCTGCGCGGCGGCCAGCACCACCGGAACCTCGCGCGCCAGAGTCTGGGCGGCCGCGCCCAGCAGGTCGGCCGCCCGGCTCGGATCGCCGGCCGACTCGATCAGCTTCGCCTTGGCCAGCAACAGGGGCGCCGGCGGCCCGCCGGCCACGAAACAGGCGTCGATGATCGCCTCGGCCTCGGCGAGGTCCCCTCGCCGCATCCAGGCGACGTTGGCGAACTCCATGGCGACGGTGAAATTGCCCGGCGCGCGCTTCAGGCTCTCGCGATAGGCGGCCTCGCCGGCGGCGTGGTCGCCTATGGCCAGCTCGGCCCGGGCCAGCACGCCCCAGGTCTCCGCGGCGTCCAGTCCCAGCGCGAAGGCCTTCTCGCAAGCCGCTTTCGACGCCGCGCCGCGGCCCAGGTCGCCCAGGGTGGCGGCGTAGTTGTGCCAGGCGACGCCGCTCTGGCCGAACCGGGCGATGGCCTGCTCGTCGAACGGCAGCGCTTCCTCGCGCTTGCCCAGCAGCTTCAGGGCGGCCGCGTGGGCGGCGAGCGCGCTGTGGCTGGGCAGCGGCTGATCGACCAGCACCTGGGTCAGCAGCAGGGCCTCCTGCACGCGGCTCTGGGCGATCAGCGCGTCGGCGCGGTCGAGGATCTCTTTGGTCAACGTCGGCTCCGGCCGAAAGGGTCTGGGTCGGCTTCGTTCTCGGCGAAGCCGAAGCGTTCGAAGCCCGCGCGCATCTCCGGGCTGAGCGGCGCCTCGAGGACCAGGGTCCCGCGCGACGGATGCGCCAGCACGAGGCGGCGGGCATGCAGTTGCAGCTTGAGGCCGGCCGACAGCTCGGCGGACTCATCTGTTCCGTACTTCGGATCGCCGAGGATCGGGTGGCCCATGGCCAGCATATGGGCGCGAAGCTGGTGGGTGCGTCCGGTGTGCGGGTAGAGGGCCATCCACGCCGCGCGGGGGCCGGCGCGGGCGATGGTCACGAACTCAGTCTCGGCGGGCTCGCCGTCGGGGTCCTTGGGATCGGTCGGGATCACCATCTCGCGGTCGCCGACGCCCTTCTTGACCAGCGGCAGGTTCAAGAGGCCCTCGCCGGGCTTGGGGAAGCCCCAGACGATGGCCCAGTAGGTCTTGACGGCCCGCCGCTTGGCGAAGGCGCCCGCGAGCTTGGCGGCGGGGCCGGGGCCCTTGCCCAGCACCAGCACGCCGGACGTGTCGCGGTCGAGGCGGTGGACCAGCCGCGGCCGCTCCAGCCCCTCGCCCCACGCCGAAAGCAGGCGGTCGATGTGCTTGCTGGTCTTGGTGCCGCCCTGGACCGCCAGTCCCGCGGGCTTGTTCAGCACCAGAACCTCGTCGTCCTCATAGAGCACCAGCGACTTGGCGAAGGCGACCTCGCGCGGGTCGAGCTCGTTCTTGTCGCGCGGCGGCGGGGCGTCGGGCAGCGGTGGGACG
>JBOHKZ010000503.1:0-13156 GCA_050729355.1 Phenylobacterium sp.
TTTCCGGACGACGCCCCTGGGACGAGATCGGCCCGCTGGCGCGGCGCGCGAGAGCCCTGCTGATGCCCAGCCGCTATCCGGAACCCTATGGCCTCGTCGCCGCTGAAGCCTTGTGGAGCGGCCTGCCGGTGATCGCGGCCGAAACGGCCTTCCTGGCGCCGGACATCGTCGCGGCCGGCGCCGGCCTGGCCTGCGACCCGAGGGACGTGACAGCGCTGGGCGCGGCCATCCGCCGTCTAATGGATAACGACCTCGCCCGGACCATGAGCGTCAATGCGTTCGAAAACACGGCGGCCATCGGCCTCACCGAAGACGCGTGGGTGTCGGCGCTCCTGGCCGCCTACGAGGATCGGCTTGCTTCGTAGTGCAATCGTGCTGTCAAGTAACGTCGCTACGTCGATCAATGTCAAGTTTGATTCCAGACATGAAATATTGACGAATCGCGACGATCTTAAGGTGAAGCTTAGTGGAGTTAAGAAACACGTTACATCGTATAAGTTAATGCTGCGCGTCTAAGCAGTTGGGCGCCCCGGCGCCGCACCTCAAGGCGCCCAACACGACCGGCAACGGAAATTCCTCGATCTTGGCGCGAGGCGTTTGACGACTTTCGACCGCCTTGCGAGCCTCGTCCTGCAGCCTGCTCAGTGTCACGCTTTCCGGGGTGAATTGATGTCGCGCGCGAAGTTGCTTGAGGCGGGACCCCTTTCCATGCGCCGACCGTCGCGCTCCCGTAAGTCCGTGACCTTCGAAGTCGAGTATCTGATCAATGCGCTGATCGCTTTCGCGGTGCTGGTGTTCGTCGCCCCCCTGATGGTGGCCGTGGCCATCGCGGTGTTCCTGGAGGACGGAGGACCGATCCTCTTTGCGCATCAGCGGGTCGGGCGCGGGGGGCGGAGTTTTCCCTGCCTGAAGTTCCGCAGCATGGCGGTCGACGCCGAGGCGCGGCTGGAACAGGTGCTGGCCGGCGATCCGCGCGCGCGCGCCGAATGGGAAGCGAACCACAAGCTTCAGAACGATCCGCGGATCACCGCGGTCGGAGACTTCCTGCGTCGCTCCAGCCTGGACGAGCTGCCGCAGCTCATGAACGTGCTGCGCGGCGAGATGAGCCTGGTCGGCCCGCGGCCCGTCGTGCAGGCCGAGGCGGCCCACTACGGTCATTGGTTCGACAGCTACTGCGCCGTTCGGCCCGGCATCACCGGCCTTTGGCAGGTGAGCGGCCGCAGCGACACCTGCTATCGCCAGCGCGTCGCGCTGGACGTGCTGTACGTGCGGCGCAAATGCCTGAGCATGGACTTCACCATCCTGGTCCGCACGGTTCCGGCCGTGCTCCTTCGCCGCGGATCATACTGACGGCGCCACCCCGGGGGACGGGAAGACTGACATGACGGTCCTCTGGACCCATGACTTCGTTCGCCGGCTGGGCGTCGTCACGCACGTCCGATACTCGGACAGCGCCTACCGCGACCACGACGCGACGATCAAGAAGTTGGCGTTCCTGGGGCTGAGCGCGGCGCGCGACACCGCGCCCAAGGCCGCAAGCGCCGTGCCCTACGGCAAGTACGTGAAGGCCGGCGTGAGGTTCAGCCTCAACTGCTCGCCGGACGGCGCGGCGCGTGAGGACGAGACCCAGGCGGGGGAAGTCCTCGACCGGATCCTGGCGGGCTTTCCCGGCGCGGCGGGCATCGACTACCTGGAAGGGCCGAACGAACCCAACAACCAGCCCATCAGGTTCGGGGGTGTCAGCGACACCAAGACGAGCTTCGCCGCGGTCACCGCCTACATGGAGGCGCTGCATGCCGCCATGCGGTCGCGCCGCGAGTTCGATCACATCCCCCTGCTCGGCGTCTCGAACACGCCGCGCCTCGACCTGCGTTCGGACCTGGACAATGAGCACCCCTATCCAAACAAGGGCGCGCAACCGGGGGAACAGCTGCGCAAGGCCCTGGCGCGGCGAACCCGGCCGCTGGTCGCCACGGAGTTCGGGTACAACACCGGGCCGCAAAGCCGATGGCCGACCCGCGTGGACGAGCACACCCAGGCGGTTCTTCTGCTGAACGGGGCCTTCGACGCCGCGAGCCTTGGGTACCGGCGGCTGTACATCTACGAGCTGCTGGACGAGAAGCCCGATCCCGGCTTTGCGACTCCGAACCTCCACTGGGGTCTTTTCCGGTTCGATGGGACGCCAAAGGTCGCCGCGACCGCGCTCCACAACCTGTTGCGGATCATGACGCCGCAGGCCGTCGCGGGCAGCCCGCCGACATGGCTTCCCGCGGTCTCCGGGCTGCCGGCCACGGGCAGGACGCTGGTTCTGCGCGGCGGGCCCCATGTGACGCTCGTGGCGCTTTGGAACGAGCCGGACATCTGGGACGCGGCCCAAAGCAAGCCACTCACGATCGCGCCGCGGGATGTCACCCTGGCGTTTCCCGCGGCGCGATCCGTGAGGATTTTCGATCCGATCCGCAGCGCGCTTCCGACCGGGGTTGCCGCAAACGCTGCGTCCTGTCGGGTGCAATTGGCGGCCGAGCCGAAGGTTGTCGAAGTTACGATCTGAGGCCAGCAAGGGCCGGTCAGGCGGCCTCCTCGCCAACGAGTTCCCCCGGTCGCACGGCGGTCGGGTCCATCCATACGATCTCCCAGACGTGGTCGTCGGGATCGAGGAAGCTCACCTCGTACATGAAGGGGTGATCCTGAGGGGGCCGCCAGGACCTGCCGCCGGCCGCGATGGCCTTGGCGTAGATCTCCTTGGCCTCGTCGCGGCTATCGGCGGACACGCAGGTGAGCACCTCCTTGGTCTTCGCCGCGTCGCTTATCTCTGTCGTGATGAAATCCTGGAAGCGGGACTTTTCGAGCAGCATCGCAACGATGTTCTTCTCGATCACCATGGCCGCGGTTGTGTCATCGCTGAATTGCTTGTTGAAGCTGAAGCCTAGGGCTCCGAAGAAGCGCCTGGACGCCTGGATGTCTTTCACGGGCAGGTTCACGAAAATCGTCCGCATGATTGATTCCTTTGGCGGGTTTACTCCCCGACGCAAAGCATGCCGTGCCTAAGAGACTTCGTCAGGTGAAATTTATTCTATAGCAACGCTTGACTACATTACCGACGGGAATGCAGTGCGCGCCTCTTCCACGGTGAAGGTAGGTAACGGCAAAGCTGCGATCAGGAAGCCGATCGAGGCGTCGAAGACGACCTCGCCCGGGCGCGCACGGTCGGTCATGTGGAGCGCGTGCACCGCACATCGTTTCGCAGATCACGATTCGACGATCTGGGTTATGACCTCTACCGCTGGATAGCATTATGTGCTTTGCTCGCGCCCTGCGTGCATTCGATTAGCGCTGGTTAATCGGTTCGGCGACATGGGGGGATGGCGTGGCGGGGTTGCTCGACAGCTTGCTTGGTGTTGCAGCGCGTGTCCTGGGCCGGTTCCAGCCCTGGCACAAATATCCGACTTTGATCGCGGTGCCGACGCTGGCCGGGCTTCGCGTCAACATGCGCCAGAGGAACCTGTTCGACACCGAGACCGAACCCAGGCCGCAGGCCGCCGAGCCGGCGGCCGGCTCGATGGACTTCCGTGAGGTCCGCACGGCCGATGGCAGCTACAACGACCTTGCCCACCCCGCCATGGGCATGGTCAACGCCAGGTTCGGCCGCAACGCCCCGGTGGAGAACACCTTCGGCGAGCAGGCGCCTGGCCTGTTCGAGCCGAACCCCCGGGCCATCAGCAACGCGCTGTTGGCGCGCAAGGAATTCATTCCCGTTCCGCACCTGAGCACCCTGGCCGCGGCCTGGCTGCAGTTCATGGTCCATGACTGGCTGAGCCACGGTGAGAACAATCCCGACGACAAATTCGTCATCCCGCTTGATCCCGGCGACGCGTGGCCCGAGCCGCGCATGGAAGTCCTCAAGACGCTGCGCGACAATCCGCGGCCGGGCGACGCCGGCCGGCCGGCCGCCTACACCAACGTCGAGACGAGCTGGTGGGACGCCTCGCAGATCTATGGCTCCTCACTGGCGCGCCAGATCCGGGTCCGGACCGATCCTGCGACCGGCCAGGTCCTGACAAACGGCAAGCTCGGTCTCACCGCGGACGGCCGTTTGCCGTTGGATGAGGCCGCGAAGATCCAGGGGCTCGAACTGGCCGGGGTCAACGGCAACTGGTGGGTTGGCCTGTCGGTCATGCACACGCTCTTCGCCCACGAGCACAACGCCATCGTTGACCGGCTGAAGATCGACTTCCCGGACGCCGACGGGGAATGGCTCTTCCAGAAGGCGCGCCTCGTGCTCTCGGCGCTGCTGGCCAAGATCCACACCACGGAATGGACGCCGGCCCTGATGAACTCGCCTGAGGGCCGCCTGGCGATGCGCACCAACTGGTGGGGCCTGGCCGGCGAGACCTATGCCAAGGCGCACCCCCGGGCGAGCGAGAGCGAGCTGCTGTTCGGGGTGGCCGGCTCGTCGGTCAACCACCATGCCGCGCCCTACGCAATGACCGAGGAATTCGCAGCCTGCTACCGCATGCATCCGTTGATGCCCGACGAGTACGTGTTCCGGAACCACGAGACCGACGCGCCGATCGTGACCAAGGATCTGATCGGGGTCGCTCGCGGCAAGGTGTCGGGCCTCTACGACGAGGTGAACTTCACCGACGTCCTCTATTCCCTGGCCACCAGCCATCCTGGCGCGCTGTGTCTCCACAACTATCCGAACACGCTGCGGATGCTGCCGCCGAAGCGCGAGAGTGACGTTTTCACGGACCTGGCGGCCACCGATATCCTCCGGGACCGGGAACGGGGCGTGCCGCGCTACTGCGCGTTCCGCAAGCACCTGGGCATGCGCGTCCCGAAGAGCTTCGCCGAACTGACCGACGACAAGGCCTGGCAGCAGGAGCTGAAGGACATCTACGGGGACGTCAGCAAGGTCGACCTTCTGATCGGCACCCTGGCCGAAAGCCGCTGCAGCAAGAACGGCACCCCGCCGGGATTTGGCTTCTCCGACACGGTCTTCCGCATCTTCATCCTGATGGCCACCCGGCGGCTGAAGAGCGACCGCTTCTACTGCGAGGACTTCAATCCGGGCGTCTACACGCCGGCCGGCTTCGCGTGGGTGCAGGAAAACGGCATGCGAAGCGTCATGCAGCGGCACGCGCCGCAACTGGCCGCCCACTTCGCCGATGCGCGCAACATGTTCTTCCCCTGGAGCAAGGGGGACGCGGGGTGAGCGGCCGGATCCGGATTCCAGGCGTGATCGACGTGATCCGGCTGGAAGAGCCTGCCGCGATCCACGCCCTGTCGGAAGATCCCCGGCTGGACCGGAAGTTTGAGCCGAAGGGTCCGCTGATCAATCGCATCCTGGCGGGCCGGATCCGCAGCATCCTGCGGGTCGGCGGCCATCCGCTGCCGGCCGTGGCGCCCCGCGACCAGCCGGACCGGGCGCGGCTCCAGGCCGAGCTCGAACACCGACTGCAGGACGCCGAGCTCGGCACGCCGCAGCAGCGCCGGACCCTGGCCGACTATGTGCGCGGGCGTCTCGGCGAGGCCGTCCTCGGACCCACGGCGCAGGCGGCGGTGGGCGGCCTGTTCGCTCCGGGGTACGAAGCCAGCCCGGCGCGCTGGAAGGCCGCCCGCACGCTCGACGCCGCCCCCCGTTCATTCAATCCGCTGCAGCGGATCGCCTGGGCGCTGACGGGCGCGGTCGGCCGCGCGCGCAAGACCCTGGCCGAGCCGGTCCATAACGATCCCGCCGCCGTCCACGCCACCGGCATCGCAGTCCACAATCTCGTGCGCGGCCTGAAGATCATGCGAGGCGTCTGGGGCGAACCGCACGCGATCGGGACCCTGCCGGTCGAGGCCGTGGTCAGCCGCTGCGCGGTCGCGCCGGCCAATGTCCTGCGGCAATGGTCGGAGCGGGCCAGCACGGTGCACGGCGAGGTCGAGCCGGGCGTCCTGACCATCTTCCGGCTGGACGCCGCCCGCGTCCGCAGCCCCTCGCCGGAGACCGTCTTCATGACCGAGAGCTGGAGCCGGTGCCCGGCGCACCACTGGACCGCGGCCCTGCTTGCGGCGGTCTGGGTCGAAGCCGTCGATGGCGCCGCCCAGGGGGAGGTCCGGCCATGACCGACATCGCGTCGGACCCGATCTTCCAGCCGCTGCACTTTCGCAATCTGACCGTGAAGAACCGAGTCTTCCGGTCGAACATCTCCGGCATCTTCGACAACCAGGACGGCTCGCTCACCCAGACGCGCATCAACTGGGAGAGCAAGTTCGCCGCCGGAGGGGTCGGGGCGATCATCTCGTCCTACGTGCCGGTGCTGATGGAAGGCCGGATCATCGCCGGTTACGCGACGGTCCACCGCGACGAGTTCATCCCGCTTTGGCAGAAGCTGGGCGAGGCGGTTCATTCCTTCGACGCCAAGTACATCATGCAGCTCAGTCACTCGGGGCGGCAGATGGACGTCCCCGGGGTGCATAACCAGCACCGCGCGAGCCTGACCTCGACCAACAACAAGGAAACCCTGCACGGCTTCCTGTGCCGGGCGATGACCAAGGGCGACATCGAGCACACCGTCAACGCCTTCGCGGAAGGCGCCTGGCGGGCGCGGGAGGCGGGGCTCGACGGCGTGGAGCTGCACGCCGCGAACGGCTACCTCTTCACCCAGTTCCTGAGTTCGGGGATCAACGACCGCACCGACGAATACGGCGGCTCGCTGGCCAACCGGGCGCGCTTCCTGCTGGATGTGATCGGCGCGATCCGGGCCAAGGTGGGGCGCGACTTCCACCTGCAGGTCAAGCTCAGCGCCATCGACCGCAACAACGTCATTCCCTGGGAGAAGAAGGGCAACACGCTCGCCGACACCGTCGAGGTGGCCAAGTGGGTCGAGGCGGCGGGCGCCGACGCCCTGCACATTTCCAGCGGTTCGCTCTTCCCCCATCCGCTGAACCCGCCCGGCGACCTGCCGCTCGACATCCTGGCGGTGACCTACGACGCCATGATCAGCTCGGGCGTCTACGGATTCCGAAACTTCCTGCTGTTCCGCTACCCGCTACTGCGGCCGATCTTCCACTGGGTCTGGTTCCGCATGAAGAAGGGTCACCCTGTCGAGGGCGTGAGCCTCGAGGAGGCCCGGACCATCAAAGCCGCGGTCGATATCCCGGTGCTCTGCACCGGCGGCTTCCAGACAGCGTCCTTCATTCGCGAGGCTCTCAACTCCGGGGCTGTGGACGGGGTGTCGATCGCCCGCTCGCTGGTGGCGAACAACGACCTGGTCCAGCAATGGGCGGCGGGCCGCGACACGCCTGAGCGACCCTGCACCTACTGCAACAAGTGCCTGGCCAACGCGCCGAAGAACCCGATGGGCTGCTACGAGCAGGCGCGCTTCCCGTCCCGCGAGGCGATGATCGACGAGATCATGAGCGTCTACAGGCCGCGCGCCGACCTGCGCATTCCGCTGGCCTCGGAGCTGTAGGATGGCCGAGCCCGTCACAGCGGTCGAAGGCTACCTGGCGCAACGGCGCTGGAAACTGCGGGTCCTCATCATCTTGCTGGCGGTCCTGATCGGGCTCCTGGTCGTGCTGGCCGGCGTCGGCGCCTGGGCGCTGATGCGGATCAGCGGCCACGCCACCCCGACCTACGCTTCGGCCGAGGAGCATTTCAAATACGGTTCGATCGGCGCTGAGCCGGCGAGCGGCGTGCCCTATGCGATCTGGAAGGCCCTGCCGGCGCTCTATCCCGCGGAATTCGAAGGCCGCAACGACTACAGCGCCTTCGGCTTCATCTACGAAACTGACGCCAAGGGGCGCCAGCGCGATCTGCCCATCGGGGTGTCGCGCCGGCAGGTGCAGGGGGTCGACGTCGTCTGGCTGAACTGCGCCACCTGCCACACCGGCACCTGGCGTGCGAACGCCCATGCCGCGCGGCGCGTGGTCGCCGGCATGCCGTCCAACAATCTCGACTTCAACCGCTTCGTGGGCGTGCTCCTAGAAGCGGCGGCGGATGAGCGGCTGGAATACGCCCAGCTCGAGCCGGCCATGGAGACGGCCGGGACGCGGTTCGACTGGTTTGACAAGATCCTCTGGCAGGCCGGGGTCATGCCGCGGTTCCGCGAAGGCCTGCTACGGGTGCGCGGCCGGCTGGAGCCGCTGATCGCGCGGCAATCGCCCTGGGGCCCGGGGCGCGTGGACACCTTCAATCCCTACAAGCTGCTGCAGTTCGGCACGCCGGCCGCAAGCCTGTCCGAGGCCGAGGTCTATGGCGTCTCGGACTTCCCGGCGATCTTCCATCAGCGCCCGCGCGAGGGGATGGAACTGCACTGGGACGGCAACAACACCTCGCTGCAGGAACGCAATCTCTCGGCCGCCATCGGCGCCGGGGTCACGCCAAAGACCGTCGACCACGCCGCTATCGGGCGCGTGGCGGCCTGGCTCCTGGACCTGGACGCGCCGAAGAGCCCGCATACGCCGCCGGCCGGCGCTGTGGCGCGGGGGCGCGTCATCTACGCCGCGCAGTGCGCCAGCTGTCATGGCGAGGAGGGCGCCGACGGCTACGTGTTCCGGGGCGAATATCTTGGCAAGGTGACGCCGATCGACGCCGTCGGGACAGATCGGGCGCGGCTTGATTCCTACACCGAGCCCTTCCGCCGCCAGCAGCTCGACAGGATGTTCACGGGCACGCCCTATCAGTTCAAGACCTTCCGCAAGACCAACGGCTATGCCAACCAGCCGCTGGATGCGCTGTGGCTGCGCGGCCCCTACCTGCACAACGGCTCGGTTCCGACCCTGAACGACCTGCTGAACGTCCCCGCGGCGCGGCCGACCGCCTTTCTGCGTGGCCGCGACCAGGACGTCATCGACCCCGTGAATGGCGGCTTCGTGACCCGGACCTGCGACCCGGCCGCCAAGCCGCCGGCGGGAACCCTGTGCTTCGACACCACGCGGCCCGGCAACGGCAACGGCGGACATCTCTACGGAACCGGCCTGGCGCCTGCCGACAAGGCGGACCTCATTTCATACCTGCTGACATTCTAGGGGAGGGCGCCGTGACGGACGGGCTCAGCATCGGATGGTCCACGGCGCGGCAGGGCGAGGCTCTGCAGGCCTACAAGCGCGTGCTCGGCTTCAACATGTTCCTGCATCTGCTGGTGGGGCTGGCCTGCATCTTCCTACCGGAGTTCGTCTCCCGCACGGTGGGACTGCCAGGACCGATCCCCACAGGCTGGACGCGGGGCTGGGGCGCGACACTGATGCTCGTGACGGCGCTCTACGTGCCGGGCCTGCTGGATCCGGTCAACAAGCGCGCGCCCAACATCATCGGCATCCTGGGCCGGGTGTGGATGGGCACCATCTGGGTGGTCTGCGGCGGCGGATTCCTGTGGTTCGCCCTCTTCGACTACGCGTGGGCGATCATCATCGCCGTCTTCTACGTCCGCCTGTTCCGCGGCGTGATCATGACACGGCCCTGAGGGATCGCCATGCCGACCGACCGCACGCCCGCCATCCTCATCAAGGCCCCTCCGATCGGCGCCAGCGCCAGCCTCGGCGCCGCCTCGGTCAAGGTGAAGGTCGAGCCGCTGTTCCAACATATCCCGTCCGGCGGCGGCGGCCAGGGCATGGCTGCAGCCGGCGGCGGCCAGTGGCAGCGCCTGACGCTGGAGGAGGGGAGCACCGCCAACATCTGGGACCTCTGCCACGAGCTGACGCGGCCGGGCTTCGGGGTGAGTGGCGCGGGCGGCGCCGGCGCCACTTTCGCCGAGCCGGACCTCTGGCAGGAATGGAAACATCCGCTGCCGCCCCTGGACTTCGGCGCCGCGGCCACCTGCGGCCCCGCCGAACCGCAGCGATCCAACTTTCCGCACGACGCGGCCAACAACACCTGGTTCCGCAACGCGGGCCATTCGGGTTTCGACGCGACGGGGGCCGCAACGGGCCAGGGCGCGCGGATCGCCCACATCGACACGGGCTACGACCACCACCACATCACGGCGCCACAGCACCAAAGGCGCGATCTCGAGCGCAACTTCGTCGACGCTCAATTCCCCAACGACGCCAGCGACCGATCCGACGGACTCTGGGTCCAGGACGGGCATGGGACCGGGACGCTCGGCATTCTGGCCAGCCAGGCCTATGGGGGCGCGCCGGGGGCAGAGGTCGTGTCGATCCGGGTGGCGGACCGCGTGGTCCTGTTCCGCAACAGCGCCATCGCCAAGGCCTTCGACTATGTCTACGGCCTGCGCAACAACCCGGCGACGCGGATCGACGTCATCACCCTCAGCATGGGCGGCGTCGCATCCCAGGCCTGGGCTGAGGCGATCAACCACCTCTACGAGGCGGGCGTCTTCGTTGTCGCCGCCGCAGGCAACAACCAGAACAATCTGCCGACCCACAACATCGTCTTCCCCGCCCGCTTCCAGCGCGTGCTCGCCGCAAGCGGGATCATGCAGGACGGCTCCGCCTATGCCGACCTGGGGGCCAGCAGGATGGCGGGAAACTACGGCCCTGAGCGCAAGATGCGCACGACGCTGGCGGCGTCGACCCCCAACATCCCTTGGGCCGTCGGCGGCTGCGGCGCTGTGGTGAACTTCAGTGGCCAGGGGACGTCGTGCGCGACCCCTCAGATCGCCGCCGCGGCCGCGCTCTGGATCGCCAGCAACCGCGCCAAACTGGACCTCTATCCTCAGCCGTGGATGCGGGTGGAGGCCGTCCGCAAGGCCCTGTTCGACAGCTCGGAAAAGCACCCGGGCATCGCCAGCCGCATCGGCGTCGGCGCCCTGCAGGCCGACATGGCTCTCGGCCAAGCGCCCGCGGCCGCCGGCGTGCTGACGATGGAGCGACCGGACAACGCGGCCTTCCCCCTGCTGCGCGTGCTTACCGGGTTGGGGGCGGCGCCGGTTTCGCCGACGACCCAGGCCATGCTTGAGCTGGAAGCCCTGCAGCTTTCCCAGGTCCGCGAGGTTGAGGACCTGCTCCCAGATCCGGAAGACCCCGGCCCGGTCGCCCCGGCCGACCTGCGCCGCATCGCCGAGGCCCTGGCCGCGCAACCCGGCGCGTCCAAGGCGTTGAGGGCCGCGTTGGGCGTCGGGGGCGGCGGGCCGGTCGCGCCGGCGGCGGCGCCGAGTTCGGCCGCCCAGGCCAGCCTGGAGCTTCATCTGGCCCAAGCCATCGATCCGCCGGTCCGCGCCCCTCCAAACCGCCGGCTGAAGGTCTATGCGTACGATCCCTCCCAGAGCGCGTCGCAGGACATGGCGGTGGTCAACCTCACGCGCATCGAGGCCCCCTGGGAAGCCGATCTGCAGCCGGGGCCCGTCGGCGAATACCTGGAGGTGGTCGATATCGATCCGGTCAGCGCCTGCGCCTATGCGCCCGTCGATCTCAACCACCCGCACCTGCTTAGCCAGGACGGGTTGAGCCCCACCACCGCGTCGCCGCAGTTCCATCAGCAGATGGTCTACGCGGTCGCCATGAAGACGATCGGCCACTTCGAGCGCGCCCTGGGCCGTCGCGCCCTTTGGTCGGCTCACAGGATCTCGGGCTACAAGGAGGCCTTCGTTCGCCGGCTGCGCGTCTATCCCCACGCTTTCCGGGGCGAGAACGCCTTCTACAGCTCCGAGAAGAAGGCCCTGCTGTTCGGCTATTTCGGCGCGTCGGGCGAGGACTGGCGCAACGCCATGCAGGGACAACTGGTGTTCAGCTGCCTCTCGCACGACATCATCGCCCACGAAACCACGCACGCCCTGCTGGACGGCCTGCATCCGCGCTATCGCGAGGCGACCAATCCGGACGTGCTGGCCTTCCACGAAGCGTTCTCTGACCTGGTGGCGCTCTTCCAGCACTTCACCCTGCCGGACGCCGTGGCCCATCAGATCGCGCGGGTGCGGGGCGACCTCACGCAAAGCAATCCGCTGGTCCAACTCGCCATCGAGTTCGGCCGCGCCACCAGCAAGCAGGGTCATTTCCAGGAAGCGCTGCGCGAGGCGATCGACAACATGACCGCCGAGGACATCAACAAGCTGAAAGGCGCCGCGCCAGACCTGTCGACCGAGGCGCACGACCGCGGGGCGAGCCTCGTGGCCGCCGTCTTCGACGCCTTTATCCAGCTTTATCAGGCCCGCGCAGACGAGGTCATCAACGTGGCCACCGGCGGCTCCGGGGTCTTGGCGCCGGGACACCTGCCCCAGCCCCTGATCCAGGCGCTGGCCAAGGAGGCTTCGAAGGTGGCGGGCCACCTGATGACGATCTGCATACGCGCGCTGGACTACTGCCCGCCGGTGGACGTGACCTTCGGCGACTATCTGCGGGCCATGATCACCGCCGACCGCGACCTGGTGCCCGACGATCCGCGGGGATATCGGCGCGCGATCCTGGGCGGCTTCACCAAGCGCGGCATCTACCCGGAGAATGTGAAGCACCTGTCGCCCGACACCACGATCTGGGAGTCCCCGCCGATCCCGCTGAACGTGGGCCGTCTGCTGGAGGCGATGGACCTCGGTTGGGACGAGAAGGGCGATCGCGAGCAGGCCTGGCAGACCTCCCACAGGAACGCCGCCATCCTGCACCAGTGGCTGGCCAAGACGGCCTCCGACACCGAGATCGAGGCCCTGGGCCTGATGCGAAAAGCCGGCGCCTATGAGGTGGCCGGCCAGAAGGGGCGGCTCGGCGGCATCGAGGTGCATTCCGTGCGCCCAGCGCGCCGCACCGGCCCGAACGGCCAGACGCGCAGCGACCTCGTAGTCGAGGTGACCCAGACCTGGACCGCGCCGGACAAGACCAAACATCGTGGCGGCTGCACGATCCTGTTCGACCTGGAGACGCGGGAGGCGCGCTACCTGGTCCGTAAACGAGTGGCCCACGCCGGCCGGATCCAGGAGCAGCAGGCACGCGCCGCTGCGGCGGGCGACTCCTTGCGCGACGCCTACTTCACAGCGGTCGGGCAGCCGGAACCGTTCGCCATGCTCCACCGCGGCTACTGAGGGCAGGGACCATGAGCGATTACCGCGCCAAGATCCGCATGTACCGCCACGGGCTCGGGGACTGCCATCTGCTCCGACTGAAGCGGGCGGGCGGCGACGATTACACGATCCTCATCGATTGCGGGGTGATCCTGGGCACGTCCAACGCCAAGGCCAAGATCGGCGAGGTGTTGGCGGACATTGCGAAGGAAACCAAGGGG
>JBOHKZ010000504.1:0-8371 GCA_050729355.1 Phenylobacterium sp.
CACCGGCGGCCCCGGCGAAACCCAGATCGAGCTCGACCGCCGCCTGATCCGCGACAACATCCTCAAGCTCAAGCGCGAGCTGGACGAGGTGCGGCGCACCCGCACCCTGCACCGCTCGCAGCGCAAGAAGGTTCCGTACCCGACCGTCGCCCTGGTCGGCTACACCAACGCCGGCAAGTCGACGCTGTTCAACCGGCTGACCCAGTCGGAGGTGGTGGCCGAGGACATGCTGTTCGCCACGCTGGACCCGACGCTGCGCACGCTGAAGCTGCCCGATGGACGGCCCGCCATCCTGTCCGACACCGTGGGGTTCATCTCCGACCTGCCGCACGAGCTCGTTGAGGCGTTCCGCGCCACGCTGGAAGAGGTCAAGGAGGCGGACGTCGTCCTGCACGTGCGCGACATCGCCAGCGAAGAGACCCAGGCCCAGGCCGGCGACGTGCGCACCGTTCTCGAACGCCTTGGCGTCGACATGGACGAGCGGCGCATCCTCGAGGTCTGGAACAAGATCGATCTCCTGCCCGCCGAGGACCGGCCGGTCATCGAGGGCGACGCCCGCCGCGCCCATCCGCCGGCCATCCCGGTCTCCGCGGTGACAGGGCAGGGTTGTCCCGAGCTCCTTAGCGCCATCGCGGCCCTGGTGGACGAGACCCCGCCGGTGGACGTCTTCGCGCCGGCCGGCGAGGGGGCTGCGATCGCCTGGCTCTACCGCAATGGCCGGGTCATCGAGCGCCACGCGGGCAAGGATGGCTCCGTGCGCCTGGCCGTCAGCCTTACGCCCCAGGCGCTAGGCCAGTTCGAGCAGCTGTTCCCGACCTCGGAAATCCGGGCCCACTAAACGCCAACTGTCAAAAACCAACTGGCGCTCTGCGGCGTAGAGGGATGAAATCCCGTACGCGGTGGCCTTCGACGCCGTTCTCCGCCGCCGCAGCGACGGGAGGACGCCGTGCATATCCATAGGCCGAAGGCGCCTCATGACCTGCGCGAGCTCCTGAAGGAAATCGGCGTCATCGTCATCGGCATCGCGATCGCCCTGAGCGGCGAACAGGTGCTCACCGCGCTCCATTGGCGGCTCAAGGTGGGACGGGCTGAAGCCAACATGCGCCAACAGCTCAACGAGGACCTGGCCTACGCCTACGAGGTGCAGCGCCTCGGGCCGTGCACGCGCACCTACTTCAACCTGATGGAGGCCGCGGTCCTGCGGAACGACTGGCGTCTGATGAGCCGGCTCTACGCCCTGGGGCCGCCCTTCGATCTTCATCCCTGGCGGATCACGGCATGGGAAGGCGCGGTCAGCGGTCAGGTGCCGGACCAGCTCGACGTTGAACGCCTGGCGGCCTACGGACTCGCCTTCCATTTCGTGGCGACGGAGCAAGAGCTGCAACTCGCGATGAACAGGCATTACGCCGAGGCCATGACCGCGCGTTTCCCATTGCCGACTAGCCCCCAGGTGACGCGCCAACAGCTCGTGGCCATTGCCCTCATGAAGGCCGATCAGGAAAAGGCGATCGCAGTCTCATCGAGGCTACTCACCGAGTTTGGGCGATCCCTCGGCGTTGCGCCCAACGCAGCGATGTCGGCGCCATACAGCCAACGGGCTCGCGCCTGCGAGGCTGGACTGGACCAGCTGTCGACGCCCCCGGCCTGACGCGGGGCAGGCTCAGGCTCAGGGCCGGCTTTTCTCCATCGCCTTGGCTTCGTCCCAGAGCGCGTCCATCTCGTCCAGGTCGGACTGGTCGGGGGTCAGGCCGCGCTCGGCCAGGCGGGCTTCAATGTACTGGAAGCGGCGGGCGAACTTGGCGTTGGTGAAGCGCAGCGCATCCTCGGGATCGACCTCCAGGGTGCGGGCGAGGTTGGCGACCACGAAGAGCACGTCGCCCATTTCCTGGCGGGCCTTGTCCAGGTCACCGGCCGCGATCTCCGCCTTCAGCTCCTCGACCTCCTCGTCGAGCTTGGCGACCACCTCGTGCACGCTCGGCCAGACGAACCCGACGCCGGCCGCACGCTTCGAGAGTTTCACGGCGCGGGTGAGGGCGGGCAGGCCCACGGGGACGTCGTCGAGCAGGGAGGCGACGCGGCCATTGCCCTTGTGCCGTCGCTCGGCGGCTTTCAGCACCTCCCAGCCCTCCTTCTGGTGCGCCAACGAGGCGTAGGTCTCGTCGCCGAACACGTGCGGATGGCGGCGGATCATCTTGTCGTTGATGGCGGTGGCCACATCCTCGAAGGCGAAAGCGCCTCTCTCTTCGGCCATGCGGGCGTGGAAGACGACTTGCAGCAGGAGGTCGCCCAGCTCGTCGCGCAGATCGGTCAGGTCGCCCCGTTCAATAGCGTCGGCGACCTCATAGGCTTCCTCGACGGTGTAGGGCGCGACGGTGGCGAAGGTCTGCTCGAGGTCCCAGGGACAGCCGTCGGCGGGATCGCGCAGCCTGGCCATGATCGCCAGCAACCGGTCGATCGGGCGAAGCTCGGCGGGCGGGGCGGGGCGGGTCATCGAATGTTCCGGGATGGAGCTGGCGCGGACGGGAAGGGCGCACGCCCGATCAGACCGTGCGCCGCGGATGCGTGCAATATGCTGCGATCAGCGGCTGGCGAACGACTTGCCGCTCGCGAGCCGGTAGGCGAACCGGTTCATGGTCCATTGCGCATCTGACCAGGTCGAATGGGCCCAGGTCTGGCGGATGTCGGTCTCGTAGTAACTGTACTTCAAGGGCGTCACCGCGCCGCCGGGCGCAATCGCTTGGCCCACGATCCGTGCGCCGCCGATGCCGAAGCTCTCCATGGAGAGGCCGGGATGATCGGACATCTGCTTGAAGGTCGGTCGGTTGGGTTTGACGTCCACCAGGACCAGCTCGATCCGCGCGCCGTCGTAGGCGCCGGTGCGGGTGAGCTCGTGCTCGACGTCCTTTCGAAGTTCGGCGGCCAGACGGTCCACGTCACGGATGCCGTATTTCTCGACGGCTTTCTTCTGGAGATCCGGACCCACGGTGACGGTGACGGAGGCCGGCGCGGCCAAGGCGGTGGTGGCGCTGGAGAGCAACGCGGCGACGGCAAACGCAATGATGCGCATCTTCAACTCTCGGTTCGCGCCCCTCCTCACTAAGGTAGGCTTCAGGTCCGCAAGCGCAACGGCGCTGGACGAGGGGGCCGCGTCGGCTAGGTTGTGGTCACTCCGCCGTTAACTATTGGACCTCGCCATGCCCCGCTCTCCCGACTTCCTAGGCGCCACCGGCATCGGCGTCAGCGACCTGCGCGCCTCCGCCGAATTCTACAAGACCGCGCTGGGCATGACCGAGCAGCGGACCGTCAGGATCGACTACATGGATGAGATCATCCTGGTCCACGAGGCCCGCAGCGCGCTGGTGCTGATGCATTGGACCGACGGATCGGCGCGCAACTACAAGGACGTGCCGGTGAAGCTGGTCTTCTACGTCACCGATCCCGTGGCGACGGCCGAGAAGATCAAGGCGGCCGGGGGCGTGATGACCCGCGAACCGGCTCCGATCGAGAGCATGGGCGGCGCGGTCGTCGGCCTTGGCAAGGACCTGGACGGCTACGTGGTCGAGCTGCTGCAAGCCCCCGAGCCGAAGGAACGGACGAGCGAGATCGATGCCGCCCGCGCATCCGCTTGATCGGCCGGTCTGGAACGCGCTGACCACGCGTCAGGCCGGGCTTGCACTGGGCGACAGCCGAGCGGTGCGGTTCGCTCCCGAGTACGGGCTTTTCGCCGCTTCGGCCGACGATGCGCCGGAGAGCCTGGCCGCCTTGGCCGCACTCGTGCCTGAGACGGGCGGCGTGGTTGTGGTCGAGGCGAAAGAACCGCCTGTGGTTCCTGGAACCGCCGTGGCGACGCGCGCCATGATCTGGCAGATGGCCGCGGAGCAACTGACGCCTGCGGACCCCGTCGAGTTCGACATCGTGCCGCTGACCGAGGCCGACGCGCCGCAGATGCTGGCTCTGGCCACGCTGACCGAGCCGGGGCCGTTCTTCGTGCGCACCCACGAGCTGGGCGATTTCGTGGGCGTCAAGGCCGGCGATCGGTTGATGGCCATGGCCGGCGAGCGGATGAAACCGACAGGTTTCACCGAGGTCAGCGGCGTCTGCACACATCCGGACGGCCGCGGCCGCGGCTATGCCGGCGCTCTGACGCGGGTGGTCGTCGCGAAGATCCTGGCGCGCGGGGAGGAGCCGTTCCTGCACGTCTTCGCCCACAACACCGGCGCCATCGGTCTCTACGAGACGTTGGGGTTCTCCCTGCGCCGGCAGATGTCGATGACCGTGCTGACGCGAGCCTAGACCGGATGTCGAGCGAGCCTCAGCCGGTGCGGCTGGTCTCGAACAGGAACCAGGCGCGTCGCTCGGCCTGGTCCGTCCAGCCGTCGAGCATGCCTGACGTGGCGTTGTCCTTCGCGTCGTCGACGATCGCCTTGGCCTCGCGGAGCGCCTCAACCAGGGCGAGATTGTCGTTGCGGAGCTCGGCGATCATGTCGGCCGCCGATACGAACTCTTTGTCGTTGTCCCGGATCCGTTGGCGTCGCGCCACGTCGCCGATCGAACGCAGGGTGGTGTTGCCGGTTTTGCGCACCCGCTCGGCGATCTCGTCGGTGACCGCGAGGACCTGTGCGGCCTGTTCGTCCAGCAGCAGGTGGTAGTCGCGAAAGTGCGGTCCGGACATGTGCCAATGGAAATTCTTGGTCTTGAGATAGAGCGCGAAGGTGTCCGCCAGGATGGCGTTCAGGGCGTCCGCCACATGCGCGGCGTTGCTGGTGGAGATGTCGGTCGGCGTGTGAAGGGGCTTGGGACTTGGCATTCAGGGACTCCCTGGGCTCGGCCGCACCTCATGCGTCGCGCCGTTGGGCGTTGGCGAGTTAGACGTCGTGAGTTTGCGTGAACCGGCGTGGCTTGGGGGAAACCTCGTGTCGCGGGGACCGGTTCCACGCCGCAGATCGGCTGCAATTTCGGCTCTGTCAGAAGAAAGGGGACCGCCCAGCGCCGCCGCCCCGGCCTATTCTGTTTCTCGCCTAAGGAAGATTATCGGAAATATTGACTATGGGAGTTTGAGAACGCCTTGAGCGATCCGCTGCAGCGTCTCCACGAAGAACGCTGGCTCCAGGCCGGTCACACGGGCCTCCAGCGTCTCGGCGGTGTCGCCAGCCGCCACAGGCACTTCGCGGCGCGCGATTACGGGGCCGCGGTCGTATTCGGCGTCCACCAGGTGGATGACGATGCCGCTCTGCGCGACGCCGGCCGAGATCACCGCCTCGTGGACACGCCGGCCGTACATGCCGTGACCGCCGAACTGTGGCAGCGGACCCGGATGGATATTCAGCACGCGGCCTTCGTAGCGCTGCAAGGTGCGCGGCCCCAGCTGGCGCAAATAGCCTGACAGGACAATGACTTCGACGTCGTGCGCGATCATCGCCTCGACCAGGCGCGTATCCGCCGCATCCGGGTCGCCCTGGGTTGGAATGCAAAGCGCTGGAACGTCCTGTTCGGCCGCGAACGCCAGCACCGGCGCCGTGCGGTTGTTGCTGACCAACAGCCGGGGCTCGGCCGACAGCACGCCGGCCTGGATCGCCGTGACGATCGCCCGGGCGCTGCTGCCGTTTCCTGACGCGAGGAAACCCAGCTTAAGCGGTTGTGATATCACGGGAAATCACCACGCAGCTCATGTGCGAGCCGAAAGCCGTCGTAGGCCGGTTCCACGCCCGCGGGCAACTCAGCCTTCAGGGTCTCGTAGTCCAGGTCGATATGCAGGTTGGTGAGAATGGCGCGCCGCGGCTTCAACCGCTCGATCCAGGCCAGCGTGCGCTCCAGGTGTGCGTGTGTCGGATGCGGCGCGTAGCGCAGGGCGTCGACGATCCAGACGTCGAGGCCCTGCAGCGCCGCGAACGCCAATTCATCGAGGTTAACGACGTCGCTGGAGTAGGCCACGTCGCCGAACCGATATCCCACCGAGCTGATCGGACCGTGATCCTGTTCGAACGTGACGACCGGGATTACCCCCGAGGGGCCGTTAACCGTCCAGGGCTGCCCATGCGGCGGGATCGATTGGCGTGAGCAGATCGCGGGATAGCCGGCCTCGCCTTCAAAGATGTAGCCGAACCGCCGCATCATGGTCGCGTCCGTCGAGGCGTCCATGTGGCAGGGAATGACCGCCCGCTGGCGCTGGAAGAAGGCCCGCACGTCGTCGAGGCCATGCACCTGGTCGGCGTGATCGTGGGTCAGCAGGATGGCGTCCAGGCGTTTCGCGCCGGCATAGGCGGTCTGCAGGCGCAGGTCCGGCGATGTGTCGACGATCAGCGTGGTCTCGTGCTCGGCCCCCTGCCCCTTGCGCCGCACGAGCGCGGAGCAGCGGGAGCGCAGGTTTTTGGGGTTCGCCGGATCGCAGGCGCCCCAGTTCCCGTCCGCACGCGGCACGCCGCCGGACGAACCCGAACCGAGGACGGTGATCTCCAGGACGCCGGTCACGGTCGGGGTATCCGGTCAAAGAGCGCGAAGAAGGCGTCCTCGGTCCGCTGCTCGGCGTCGTCCAGGCTCCAGCCACGGATCTCGGCCAGCTTGGCGAGGATGTGCGGGATGTAGGCGGGTTCGTTGCGCCGGCCGCGATACGGCATCGGGGCCAGGTAAGGACAGTCGGTCTCGACGATGATGCGGTCTGCCGGCATCTCGCGGATCACCTCGCGGACATCCTCAGCCGCCTTGAACGTGGCGATGCCGGAGACCGAGAACCAGGCGCCGAGGGCCGCCGTGCGTCGCGCCAGCTCCGCGCCGGAGGTGTAGCAGTGCATCAGGAGCCGGAACGGGCCCCTGGCGTATTCGTCCTCGAGGATGTCGCCCATCACCTCGTCGGCCTCGCGGGTGTGCACCACCAGCGGCAGGCCGCTCTGACGCGCCGCCGCGATATGGGCCCGGAACACCTGCGCCTGGATATCCCGCGGACTGAGGTCGTAGTGGAAGTCGAGTCCGGTCTCGCCGATCCCCACGACGCGCGGGTCGGCCGCCAACGCCAGCAGGGTCTCGGCCGAGAGATCCGGATCCTCTTTGGCCTCGTGCGGATGGGTGCCGACCGTGCACCAGATGTCGGGTGCGTGCGCGACGGCCCGCACCTTCTGGAAGTGCGAGACCCGGTCGGAGATGTTGACCATCAGCTGCACGCCGGCCTCGCGGGCCCGGGCGATCACCGCGTCCCGATCCTCGTCGAATTGCGGGGCGTGGAGGTTGACGTGGCTGTCGATCAGCATGGAGCGGTCAAGCGGCGCGCGCGGCGCGGCGCAGGTCTTCGAGCGCGGTGAAGAGCGCGTCGGTGCGGTCGAGGTTCAGGGCCTCGACCTCACGCGGCAGGCGCTGCAGCGTCTCCCAGGCCGCAGCCCAGCGCTCGCCGGCCCCGAACCCCTGCCCCGCCCGGTCCACCGTGAAGCCGTGAACACGCTCCGCCAGGCGATCGAAGAGCAGGTTGAACTGCGCCTGCCCTTCCCCGCCCCGGAATCGGTCGGCGAGCGACAGCGCCATGGCCTCGTCCACTCGCGGCAGGTCGGCTAGGAGCGCGCGGGCGGCGTCGTCCATGTCGAGCGCCTTGCCGGCCGCCATCGTCCAGGCGCGGCCCGGCGCGCCGCCGGCCATCTTGGCCAAGCGCAGAGCGGCTTCCTCGGTCACGTCCTCGCGGGCGCGGACAAAATCGGCGGCCGTCTCGATATCGAGCGGCTGGAACGCCAGCCGGCGGCAACGCGAGCGGATGGTCGGCAACAGCCGGCCAGGCGAATGCGAGATCATCAGCAGGATGCCGCGCTCCGGAGGCTCCTCAAGAGTCTTCAGCAACGCATTGGCCGCATTGATATTTAGGTCGTCAGCCGCATCGACGATAGCCACCCGGTGCGGTGCGCTTGCCGGCGACTTGGAGAAGAACTCGGCGAGGCGGCGGGCGTCGTCCACCGGGATCACCTTGCGGACCTTGCCGTCTTCGCCGACCCGCTCGATCACCAGGATGTCGGGATGCGACCGGGCGATGATCTGCCGGCTGACGGGATGATCCGGATTGGCGCCCAGGATTCCGTGCGCTGGGTCGGCGGGCGCGCCCAGAAGTCGCCGCGCGGCGCGATACGCAAAGGTGGCCTTGCCGACGCCCTCGGGGCCGGTGAGCAGCCAGGCATGGTGCAGCCGCCCCCGCTGGCGGCTGGCCTCGAAGGCCGTTTCCGCCGCTTCGTGGCCGATCAGATCGAAGACTTCGCGCGGGTGGCGGACTTCAGCCATGGACCGCAAGCCGGTTCTCGACCGCCGCCCAGACCGCGGCCTCGACCTCGTCCAGCGTCCCCTTGGCGTCGATGATGGCGCACCGGTCCGGCTCGGCATGGGCGATGGCCAGGAAGCCCTCGCG
>JBOHKZ010000505.1:0-5904 GCA_050729355.1 Phenylobacterium sp.
ATGCCATCGACCGCAAAATCCTCACCGTGCTGCAGGAGGACGCCTCCCTCTCCGTGGCCGAACTCGACGTCGTTGGCCGCGAACCAGCGCAGCACTTCGCCCACCGTGTGGCGATGCTCCTCAGGATGTTGGTACTGGTCGCGCAACCAGGCCTCGCGGCGGGCCGGTTCGCTCGCCCGGTCGCGCAGGATCGGGTCGAAGGGGATCCAGCGGTAGCCGCTGAGCCTCGCCGCCACGCGCCGCAGCCGCAGCGGTATCCGTGCGACGGAATTGTAGAGCCCCACCACGATCATCCCGCCCGGCCGCGCCAGCCGCGCCACGTGGGCGAAGGCCGCCCTGGGGTCGGGCGTGTGGTGCAACACGCCGGAGCAATAGACCACGTCGAAGGCTCCGGCCCGCAGCCCCGGCCGGTTGAGGTCGCTCTCCACGAAGGCGGCCCTGCTCAGGCCGAACCGGCGCCCGGCGTCGGCGGCCAGCCGCAGCGAGGCCATTGTCAGATCGGCGCCGACGACCACGCGATCCGCCCGCGCCAGGTAGAGGCTCATCTGGCCGGTGCCGCAGCCCACCTCGACGATGCGGGCGTCGCCGGGGATCGCGGCGTCCAGCGTCCGGGCGAAGGCGCTGCGCTCCGCCCGGGCCCGCAGCCAGCCGAGGTTGTCGCGCGGCGGATAACCGGGGAAGGGCGCGGCCTCATAGAACGCCCGCACCGTCTCGGTCCGTACATCTCCGGCCTGCCGTAGCCGCAGGACCCCGTCCTCGGAAGGATAGGCGGTCCCGCACCCCTCGCACCTGCCGTCAGGGAGCGATCCGCCGCACGCCGGACAGGCGACGAGGTCGCGAAAGAGGTCCGTCGCCTGGGCCGTGAGCCGCGGCGACCGCACCGTCCTAGAAGATCGCGTAGACAAAGGGCGCCAGGGCCTCGACGCTGGCGGCGAGCACCAGGATCGCGCCGGTCAGGCAGAGGAAGACGGCCAGGGGCGCCAGCCAGCGCTTGGTCCCGCCGCCGCGCCAGAGTCCTCGGGCAAGGTCGGAGGCCGCGGCCCCCATGCTGGAGAAGACGATCACCTGGCGCTGGAACCGGCCGCGTTTCTTCATGCGATCTCCTCCTCGACATCCGCTGGGGTCCGCACCCGCTTCATCACCCGCGCGCCGCCGCAGACCAGCACGTCGATCCCGGAGCGGCGGAACGTGGAGTAGCCCTCGGCCACCCGGTTCACGATCGGCTCGCCGGCCAGGTTGAAGGAGGTGTTGAGCAGCACCGGCACGCCGCTCAGCTTGCCGTAGGCCATGATCAGGTCGTGCAGCCGCGGGGCCATCGCCCGCTCCAGCGCCTGCACCCGCGCTGTGCCGTCCACGTGGGTCACCGCGGCCAGGCGGTCGCGCCACTCCGGCCTGACGGGGAACACCCCGGACATGAAGCGCGCCAGCCGCACGCCGCCCGGAGGCAGTTCGAAATAGCGTTCCGCGAGCTCGGCCGGGACGACGGGGGCGAAGGGCCGGAACTCCTCGCGGTATTTGATGTCGCGGTTCAGGCGGTCGCGGGTCTCCGCCGAGTGCGGCGCGGCGAGGATCGAGCGGGCGCCCAGCGCGCGCGGGCCCAGCTCGCACGCCCCATCCATCCAGCCCACGATCCGTCCGGCCGCCAGGTCCTGTGCGGTCCGTGCGATCAGCGCCGCATCGTCCAGCGTCTCGACCGCCAGGCCGTCCTCCCGGGCGATCCGCGCCAGCTCGCCGGGGTCGGCGGGCGGTCCGAAGAACGGGTGGTCGGGGAAGTCCCGGTCCGGATTGCCGAAGTGCACCCGGTCGGCATAGAGCGCCGCGCCCAACGCGCAGCCCGCATCGCCCGGCGCGGGGGGCACGAACAGGCGCTCGAAGCCGGACTCGGCCAGGATCCGCGCATTGGCCACGCCGTTCAGGGCGACCCCGCCGCCGAGGCAGAGGTCGCTGAGACCGGTCTCCCGCTGCAGCGCGCGGGCCATGTCCACCAGGATCTCCTCCAGCACCAGCTGCACGCTGGCCGCGATGTCGGCGAAGCGGCGGCCGTCCTCGCTGGCCAGGTCGATGGGATCCCAGGCCGCGCGCGGCGGTCCGAAGAGGTCGATGAACCGTTGCGAATAGGAGCGCGCGACGCTGGTGTGGAATTCGAAGAAGCCGAGATCGAGGGTGAAGGCGCCGTCCGCGGTCCGTAAGATCACCTTGCGCACGGCGTCGGCGAACCTGGGCGTCCCGTAGGCCGCCAGGCCCATCACCTTGTACTCGCCCTCGTTCACCGCGAAGCCGAGGAAGGCGGTGAAGGTCGAATAGAGCATGCCCAGCGAATGGGGCCAGCGAACCTCGCGCAGCAGCTCGATGGAGGTTGCGCCGCCGGGTTCCCGCCGGCCGCGCCCCACGGTCAGCGTCGCCCACTCGCCCACGCCGTCGGTGGTCAGGATCGCGGCCTCGCGGGTGGGCGCGGTCAGGAAGGCCGCGGCCGCATGGCTCTGGTGGTGCTCGGTGAACAGGATCTTCTGCCGCGCGACGCCGAGCTGCGCCTGGATGATGCTGCGCACCCAGACCTTCTCGCCCAGCGAGTTGCGCATGGCGTGGACGAAGGCGCTGCGCCCCACGGGGAAGGCTCTGAGCGCGGTGGTCAGGATGCGCTCGAACTTCAGCATCGGGCGCTCGTAGAAGACCACCGCGTCCAGGTCGTCCGGCTCCAGTCCGGCGCTTTCCAGGCACCAATCGATGGCCGCCAGCGGGAAGGCGGCGTCGTTCTTGCGCCGCGACAGCCGCTCCTCCTGGACCGCCGCCACCGGCAGGCCGTCGACCAGCAGGGCCGCGGCGCTGTCGTGGTAGTGGGCCGAGATGCCGAGGATCTTCATGGCTAGTACTGACCGGTCAGCCGGCCGTTCCGCTCCGGCGCGACGGGGCTGAAACCGAGGGGCTCGGTCTTGGCGGCGCGGCGGGCCGCGAGGGCGAAGGGCGGCAGGATCAGGAAGTACTGCAGGGTCAGCACGACGCCGCCGACCAGGCCCGCAAGCCCCGCGGCGAGCCGCAGATAGGCTTTCCACATTCGCCGCAGCCGCGCCGCCCAGATGCGGCGGTCGGCCCGCTGCGGCGCAACCCGCCGGAGCTGGGCGCGGGTGTAGGTCATGTGGAAGGTCTCATCGTGCAGCACTTTCTCGAAGACATCGCGGGTCGACGGATCGGTCCCCAGCACGGCGGCATAGTTGGCGAAGTCCTTGGCGGCGGCCTTCTCCGACAGGTGCAGGAAGGCCAGCAGCGCCTCGTCGCCCTCGGCCTCCACCTGCAGGTCGTCGAGCCCGCGCTCCCCGGGCGCCATCCAGTCCGGCTGGATGCGGGACGAGCCGGCCGGCAGGGTGCGGATCAGCGCCACGCCCCGGCCCCGGAAAAGGTCGGCGTGCCGCTGCTCATCCAGCGCATGCTTCAGGAACAGCCGCCGCAGCACCGGGTCCTTCGTGACCTCGGCGGCGCGGACGAGATCGCGACCCCCATCGGCCTCCACCTCGGCGAACCGCAACAGGTTGACGGCCCGGCGTTTCGGATCGCGCCAGACGAGCCAGTGCAGCAGCGAGAAGAGGGACCGCATCGGTTGCACCTCAGCCGGGGGTGAAGCTTACTATCGCCACGGAGGGCGAGCCAGTTGCAGAGCGGGTTCCGAGCACAGGGCAGGGCGGTCCAGGGCCTGGTCGCCCTTGCCGGCCTGGCGCTGCTTGCCGTCGCGGCCCTGATCGACCCCGCCTGGATGCAGCATCACTTCCTGCCGGAGTTCTTCCATCCCCGGGCGATCCAGCGGCACAACCTGACGATCGTGCGCCTCGCCGGCGTCGGCGTCGGGCTGCTGCTGCTCTGGCCGTTGAGCCCGTGGCTGGGACGGCTGGCCGCGCGCCGATCGCCGGGAGAGCTGGCCCTCGACATCGCGCCGACCCTGGTCGCCGTCGTCCTGGCCCTGATAGCCGCAGAGGTGCTGCTGCAGCGGCTGCCCTGGTTCGCCGAGCACGAAATCCCGGGCCAGCGCGAACCGTTGCGCCGCCGCGACCCGGTCATGGGGTGGGCCTATGCGGAGAACCGCGTCGGCCGCGGCGCGCTGGGCGGCCGGATGATCGACTACGCCATCGATCCCGCGGGCCATCGCGTGCGCGCCGGAGGCGAGGCGGTGGACTACGCGGCGCCGACCATCCTCTTCGTCGGCGAGTCGATCATGGGCGGCCACGGCCTCACCTACGACGAGACCATCCCGGCCCGGGTGGCGGCCCGCCTGGGCCTTCAGCCGGCCAACCTCGCCGTGGGCGGCTTCGCCACCGACCAGATGTACCTGCGGCTGAAGGCCGAGTGGCCGCGCTAT
Source organism: Phenylobacterium sp. (assembly GCA_050729355.1). Lineage (GTDB taxonomy): Bacteria > Pseudomonadota > Alphaproteobacteria > Caulobacterales > Caulobacteraceae > Phenylobacterium. Next base: position 4,346 of record JBOHKZ010000505.1, read on the forward strand.
CGGCAGCCGCGGGGCCTGGTGATCCTGTTCATGCCGTCGCTCTTCCACCGCAACCTGGACACCGATCGGCCGCACCTGAAGCCGGGGCTGGTCTGGAGTCCGCCCTCGACCGCGCCAAGGCTGGCCCAGCTCGCGCACCGCGTGGTCCCGTACCGCTCCGACGCGGACCTGGCCGACGCGGTGGCGATGACCCGGCAGGCGCTCTTCGCCATGGTCGGCATGGCGCGCGCCAAGGGTGCGGTTCCGCTGATCCTGGTTCCGCAGCTCTCGCCGCAGACCGCCGAGGAGAGGGACATCGACGCCCGCGTCTTGGCTGGCCTGCCGATGGTCCAGGTCGACGTCGACCCGACATGGCGCGTGCCGAACAACCGCCATCCCGACGCCCGTGCGGCAGCCAGGATCGCCAACGCGGTGGCCGTCTATCTCGCGCAACATCAAGTCCAGGACCCCGTTCGACCGATCGCCCACCCCTCGCGTTGATGTCGCCCAGATCGCCAGCGGTTCAATTACGGGCGCGGAACGGCCATTGTGGCGCGATGACTGCGAGCGAAGACGAAACCTGGATGCGCCGTGCGATCGAGCTGGCGGCCAAGAACGTCGGCCTGACCGCCGACAATCCGTCGGTGGGATGCGTGATCGTGCGCGACGGCGTCGTGCTGGGCGAAGCCGTGACCGCGCCGGGCGGGCGGCCGCACGCCGAGGAGCAGGCGCTGCAGATCGCCGGGCCAGCCGCGCGCGGCGCGACGGCCTATGTGACGCTGGAGCCCTGCGGCGAACGTTCGTCCGGCGCAGCGTCATGCTCGGAGCTTCTGGTCGCGGCGGGTGTGGCGCGCGTGGTGGTCTCGGCGGCGGATTCCTCGCCGCTTGCTTCGGGCCGCGGCGTCCTGCGGTTGCGGAATGCCGGCATTGCGGCAGACCTGGGGTTGCTATCGGACGAGGCTGCCGGCCTTTACGCCGCCTACCGAAGCTAAGCCGTGGAAAGTAGCCGTTAATCCCTATTGGGTTACTGGCTTGGCAACCATGCAACAGACCGCCGCCCCAAACACCAATCGTCGCCTCACCCAACTCGAGGTCGATCAGATCTGCGCGAAGCACGATCGGCTGTTCACGTCGAAGCCGGGCGGCGCGCGGGCGGTCTTCGCCTGGATGGACCTTTCGAACCTCAGCCTGTCGGGCAAGAACCTCTGCGACGCGGACTTCTCAGGCGCGGTCCTGGCCGGCTGCAAGATGCGCGGCGCGCGGCTCGACAACGCCACCCTGTTCGGCGCCGACCTGCAGGACGCCGACCTGACCGACGCCTCGATGCGCCGCTCGGACCTGCGCGGCGCCTGCCTGCGCAACGCCAACCTGACGGGCGCCGATCTCTTCGAAGCCGACCTGCGCGAAGGCGTGCTGGCTGCGGCCGATCCACGCCTGGGCTATCGCAAACTCGAAGCCGGCGGCCCGGCGCGGCAGGGCGACGTCCAGGGCGCAAAGCTGATCGGGGCGAACCTGGAGCGCTCCAAGCTCTCCGGCGTCGTCGCCGTGAAGGCCGACTTCAGCGACGCGATCCTCAAGGA
>JBOHKZ010000506.1:0-3552 GCA_050729355.1 Phenylobacterium sp.
ACCTCGCGCCGAAGGTGAAGGCGTGAACGTCGTCGTCCAACAGGGGCAGCGGCGGGTGAAGCTGATGGGCCTGATCGTCGCGATCGCGGCGATCGTGGCGGTGCCGTCGGCGATCGGGGCTTTTGCATACGGCCACCACTGGCTCATCGCGCCGTTCGGCGCGGCGCTGGTGGCGGGCTTCGGCGCGCAGATCTGGTTCATCGCCAGCCTGCGTTCCAAAAAGGGAGTTTAGGACCGACGTGGCCGGTATCCTGCAGGACAAGGACCGCATCTTCACCAACCTCTACGGGCTCCACGACTGGGGCCTGACGGGAGCGAGGAAGCGCGGCGCGTGGAACGGAACGGCCGACATCGTCGGCCAGACGCCGGAGTGGATCTGCGACCAGATCAAGGCCTCGGGCCTGCGCGGGCGCGGCGGGGCGGGCTTCGCCACGGGCCTGAAGTGGACCTTCATGCCCAAGCAGGAGAGCGAGCGTCCGCACTACCTGCTGGTCAACGCCGACGAGAGCGAGCCGGGCGCCTGCAAGGACCGCGAGATCCTGCGCAACGACCCGCACCTTTTGATCGAGGGCTGCCTGATCGCCTGCCGCGCCATGCGGGCGCACACGGCCTACATCTACATCCGCGGCGAATACGTCTTCGAGCGCGAGCGGATGACCGCGGCGATCGCCCAGGCCTACAAGGCCAAGCTGATCGGCAAGAACAACGTCCACGGCTGGGACTGCGACGTGCGCCTGGCGCATGGCGGCGGCGCCTACATCTGCGGCGACGAGACCGCCCTGATGGAAAGCTTCGAGGGCAAGAAGGGCCAGCCGCGCCTTAAACCCCCGTTCCCGGCCGGCGCGGGCATCTACGGCTGCCCAACCACGGTCAACAACGTCGAGACCATCGCCGTCGTCGGCACCATCCTGCGCCGCGGCGCCGACTGGTTCGCCAAGTTCGGCACCGAGAAGTCCACCGGCGTGAAGCTGTTCGCGGGCTCGGGCCACATCAACAAGCCCTGCGTCGTCGAGGATGCCGTCGGCATCTCGGTGAAGCAGCTGATCGAGGACCACTTCGGTGGCGTGCGCGGCGGCTGGAAGAACCTCAAGGCGGTGATCCCGGGCGGCATCTCGGTCCGCATGATCCCGGCCGAAGAGTGCGAAGAAGCGCTCATGACCTACGAGGACCTGCAGGCGAGGGGCTCCGGCCTCGGCACCGGCACCATGATCGTCATGGACAAGGACGCCGACCTGGTCCGCGCCATCGCGCGGGCGGCCTATTTCTATAAGCACGAGAGCTGCGGCCAGTGCACGCCGTGCCGCGAAGGCACCGGCTGGATGTGGCGGGTCATGGAGCGGATGGTCACCGGCGAGGCGGAGATGTCCGAGATCGATCTGCTGCTGGACGTGGCGAGCCAGGTCGAAGGCCACACGATCTGTGGCCTGGGCGACGCGGCCGCCTGGCCGATCCAGGGCCTCTTCCGCCACTTCCGCCACGAGGTGGAAGACCGCATCACGCAATATCGCGCCGGCAAGCCCCACGTGCAGGGCGCCAGTCTCCAGGCGGCGGAGTAAGTCATGCCGATAGCCAAGGTCGACGGCGTCGAGGTCGAATTCGAAGCCGGCATGAACGTGCTGCAGGTCGCGGAACTGGCCGGGAAAGAGATCCCGCGCTTCTGCTATCACGAGCGCCTGAGCATCGCCGGCAACTGCCGCATGTGCCTCGTCGAGGTGAAGCCCGGCCCGCCGAAGCCGCAGGCCTCGTGCGCCCTGCCGGCCGCCGAGAACATGGAAATCTTCACCGACACGCCGATGGTCAGGAAGGCCCGGCACGGGGTGATGGAGTTCCTGCTGATCAACCACCCGCTGGATTGCCCGATCTGCGACCAGGGCGGCGAGTGCGACCTGCAGGACCAGGCCATGGGCTATGGCCGCGACGACAGCCGCTATTCGGAGAACAAGCGGGCCGTCGAAGAGAAGTTCATGGGTCCGCTGATCAAGACGGTGATGACCCGCTGCATCCAGTGCACGCGCTGCGTCCGGTTCATCACCGAAGTGGCCGGCGTGCCTGAGATCGGTCTCATCTCTCGCGGCGAAGACGTTGAAATCACGACCTATCTCGACAAGGCTGTAACCTCGGAACTGTCCGCCAACATCATCGACCTCTGCCCGGTGGGTGCACTCACCTCCAAGCCCTACGCGTTCAATGCGCGGCCCTGGGAGCTGAAGAAGACCGAGAGCGTCGACGTCATGGACGCGCTGGGCTCGGCGATCCGGGTGGACGCGCGCGCCTCGGCGGTCCTGCGCGTGCTGCCGCGGGTCAACGAGGACATCAACGAAGAGTGGATCAGCGACAAGACCCGCTACGCCGTCGACGGCCTGGCGCGGCAACGGCTGGACCGCCCCTATGTCCGCGAAGCCGGCAAGCTGCGGCCCGCGACGTGGTCGGAAGCGCTGGACGCCGTGGCCGCCAAGCTGAAGGCTTCGGCACCAGATCGCGTGGGCGTCATCGCCGGGGACCTGCAGGACGCGGAGTCCATGAAGGCGACGCTGGACCTGTTCCGCGGGCTAGGCGTGCAATCCACCGACTGCCGCCAGGATGGCATGGCGCTCGGCGACGGCCCGCGCGAAAGCTGGCTCCTCAACTCCACGATCGCCGGCCTCGAGAACGCCGACGTGGTGCTGTTCGTCGGGACCAATCCGCGGATCGAAGCCCCCGTGCTGAACGCCCGCCTGCGCAAACGCTGGGTGGCCGGCGCGGTGCGGGTCGGGATGATCGGCGAGCAGGCCGACCTGACCTATTCCTACGACTACCTGGGCGCCGGACCGGCGAGCCTCTCCGGCCTCGCCAAGGCCAAGGGCGACTTCATCAAGGCACTCAAGGACGCCAAGGCGCCGGCGATCATCGTGGGGGCGGGCGCCCTGGCCCGCGCCGACGGCGCGGCGGTGCTGAAGGCGGCGGCCGGCGTCGCCAAGACCTTCGGCATGACCTGGAACGTGCTGCATTCGGCGGCGTCGCGGGTCGGCGGCCTGGACCTCGGCTTCACGCCGGGCGAGGGCGGCAAGACGGCGGGCGAGTTGGTCGCCAAAGGCGGGGCCGATGTGCTCTTCCTGCTGGGCGCGGACGAGATCGACCTCTCGGCGTCGAAGGCCTTCAAGATCTACCTGGGCACCCACGGCGACCGTGGCGCGCACGGCGCTGACGTGATCCTTCCGGGCGCCGCCTACACCGAGAAGAACGGGCTCTACGTCAACACCGAGGGCCGGGTGCAGCAGGGCGTCCGCGCCGTGTTCCCGAAGGGCGAGGCCAAGGAAGACTGGTCGATCCTGCGCGCGCTCTCCGAGCGGCTGGGCGCCAAGCTGCCCTACGACAGCCTGGACCAGCTGCGCGCCAAGCTCTTCGCGGACCATCCGACCTTCGGACGGATCGACTACGTGGCAGGCCCCGAGGCCGCGGCCTCCCTCGACCTGGCCGCGCTGGGTGGCAAGGGCGCAGCGAGCGAGGCGCCCTTCGTCTCCGCCGTGAAGGCCTTCCACCTCACCAACCCCATCGCCCGCGCCAGCGTGACGA
>JBOHKZ010000507.1:0-7065 GCA_050729355.1 Phenylobacterium sp.
CGCTGCGGCTGCGGGTCGGCCTCTTCCCGCACGCGCAGTTCGTCCAGGCTGTCGAAGCTATCGAAGCGGTAGGCTCTCATTCTCGACCTTCGTTCCTCTTCACTTGCCCGTTGCGCTCGGACGCCCTGGCGCCGGCCAGGACATTCGGCAGGGCGTAGTTCCCTTCATGGCAGGCGTATTCGTAGATCGGCTCCTTGAGCGCGTTCAGGGTCATCTCGGCGCGCCAGGGTTGGGTGTAGTAGACCGCGTCTTCCACCTGGAAGGCGTAGTCGATCTCTGCCGGCGAGGCGCGGGTCAGGCGTTCGGTCACCCGGCCTTGCGGCGACAGGAAGATCGGACCGAACCGGCCCTGCTGCAGGGCCACGTTCGTCGTCTCCACCACCAGGGTGTCGCCGTCCCACCAGCCGACCGGGTCGCCGAGCCAGGACGCCAGGGCGGCGGGCTGATGGCCGGCCTGGGCCGCTGCCTTGCCCGGGAAGATGGGGATGATCCGTGCGTCGTGGATCATTTCCACCACGATCACCACCGCGCCCGGCGTCTGCACGATCAGGTAGTTGCTGTTGTAGATGTTGTTGAGCATCCCGGGCCCGCCGGAGCCACGCGAGGCGATCAGGCAACGATCGTTCGGCGCGAGGTCTTCCGGTCCGGAGGGATCTTGCCGATTGGTGATGGCGGGAGCCTCGCGCGCCCGGGCGAGGCCGGCTTGCGTTAGCGGCAGGCGTCCATCCGTCGGCTCGACGATCCAGGACGACCGGTACTCGCCCCGCACCCGGCCGGCGCTCGTGCCGGGGTCCAGCCAGAACGCGTTGCCCGGCGTGCTGGCGACATCGTCCACCCGTGGCGCGCCGTCGGCGGGATTGGTCGGTTCGCCCCGCCCCGTAAACGCTCGGACCATGGGATTGGCGTCGGCGAAAGCTCGCGCCTGCGCCTCGGTGAGCTTCAGAGGAACACCGGCCGGTCGTTGCAGTTGGGTGGCCGACGCGTTGGACCAGGCGCCGCTGAGATCGGCATGGCCATCGAGGGCGCGAGGCGCGGGCTCAGCGGCCCACGCGGCGCCCGCCATCGCCAACAGGCCGGCCGTCGCGATGGATAGGCCGGACCTCATCGGTTGCGCCTCCTCACACGATGGCTAGCACAACCCGATCGTCGCGCGTGCGTCTACGCGGCCTGGCGACCGTCTTCATAGACAGGCGCCTCGTCGGCCGGCAGCGCCGCCTTGCCGCGGATGATGTCGGAGACCTTCTCGGCGATCATGATGGTCGGCGCGTTGGTGTTGCCGCCCACCAGGGTCGGCATCACCGAGGCGTCGATGACCCGCAGGCCCGCGAGCCCCTGCACCCGGCATTCGGCGTCGACCACCGCCATGGGGTCGCCCTTGGCGCCCATCCGGCAGGTGCCGACCGGGTGATAGATCGTCTCCGAGGTCTTGCGGATCCAGGCGTCGATCTCGGCGTCGGTCTGCACGTCTTTGCCCGGCGCGAACTCACCGCAGATGTAGGGCGCCAGCGCCGGCTGCTCGGCCACCTTGCGCATCATCTTCACGCCTTCGCGCAGCGCACGGCGGTCTTCCTCGGCGGCCAGGTAGTTGGCGAAGATCGCCGGGTCGTCCATCGGATCGGCTGACTTCAGCCCCACCCTTCCGCGGCTCTCGGGACGAAGCTGGCAGACGTGGAAGGTGAACCCGTCCTTTTCCACCGCCACCTTGCCGTGGTCCTGCATGATGGCGAGCACGGTGTGGATCTGCAGGTCCGGCCGGTCGAGGTCGGGCCGCGAACGCAGGAAGGCGCCGCTCTCCAGCATGTTCTCCCGGCCCAGCCCCTTGCCGAACAGCATGTAGGAAAGGCCGATGCTCAGCGTCTTGATCAGGCCCTTGCGCAACGAATAGATCGTGATCGGCTTGGGGCACTCGTAGGACATGCAGACGTCCAGGTGATCCTGCAGGTTCGCGCCGACGCCCTTCAGCGCACGCACCACCTTGATCCCGTGCTGGCCGAGCTCGTCAGGATCGCCGATCCCGGAAAGCTGCAGGATGTGCGGCGACTGCACCGCGCCGGCCGAAAGCAGCACCTCGGCGTTCGCGTGGACGATCCGTTTGGCCTTTGTCTTCTCGTCGTAGATCTCGACGCCGGTCGCACGGCCGTTCTCGACGATGATCCGCGTTGTGCGCGCGCCGGTCAGGCAGGTGAGGTTCGGCCGGTTCAGCGCCGGGTGCAGGTAGCCTCGCGCCGCGCTCCACCGTTGCCCGTCGTGGATGGTGAGTTGGTAGGGGCCGAAACCCTCCTGCTGGAAGCCGTTGAAATCCTTGGTCAGCGGATAGCCCGCCTCGCCGCCCGCCTTGATCGTCGCCGAATAGATCGGGTTGGGCGATGACGCCTTCGAGACCTTCAGCGGACCGTCGCCGCCGTGCCAGGCGTCGCCGCCGCCCTCCAGGCTCTCCGAGCGCTTGAAGTATGGAAGCACGTCCGCATAGCCCCAGCCCGGCAGGCCCATCTGGCGCCACTGGTCGTAGTCGCGGGCGTGGCCGCGGATGTAGATCATGCCGTTGATCGAGGACGAGCCGCCCCAACCCTTGCCGCGCGGCCACCACAGCTTGCGGCCCTCCAGCTGCGGCTCTTCCTCGGTCCAGAAGCCCCAGTTGTACGGACCCTGCTTGCCGATCAGCCCGCCGACCCCGGCCGGCATCTTGATCATCAGCGAATTATCCTTTCCGCCGGCCTCCAGCAGCAGGACCGACTTGTCCGCGTCCTCGCTCAGCCGGTTGGCCAGCACGCAGCCCGCCGAGCCAGCGCCGATGATGATGTAGTCGTAGCGATCCATGGCGAGGCGTCCGTCCCTAAACGGTGATTAGTTTGATCCAAACCTGACGTGGGCGTCACGTTTAGGCAAGGGGCTCAGCGCCTCACCCGACGCCCAGCCACAGGATCGCCAGCATGAAGAGTGTAATGGTGATGGCGCAGAACATCAGCAGGAAGCCGGTCCGCCACAACGCCGAGAAGACGCCGAGCCCGTAGGCGCCCTTGAGCTGGAAGAACATGTGCAGCGGGATGGCCAGGGTGACCAGGGTCGCAACCCAGGTCCCGGTCCAGGAGCCCAGGCGCAGGATGCCCGCCGCCGCCATCGCCAGCACCGACATGAAGGTCAGCGAATAGAGGACGAAGACCCCGTGGTCGTAGAGCGTGAAGCCGCGCTTCCACAGGAACAGCAGGGCCACGAACGGTATCGAGATCGGCACCAGCAGGAACGAGAATTTGTAGACCGTCTGCTGCAGCTTGTAGAGCGCCAGCTCCGGGTTCTCGAGCTTCTCCCGGATCTTCTCGTCCAGCTTCTTGCTACCGGTATTGATCTTGAACTTGCCGGATGCGGTCTGCGCCGCGAGTTCGCTCTTCCAGTCGCTGGGCGCGGTGAGCGTGGTCACCTCGGCGAAGTCGGCCGCCGCCTCGTGGACATCCTTCAGCTCGGACTTCACCTCGCCGGCGGCCTCGGTGCGCTCCTCCGGCAGAGCTGCGCGCAGCTTGGCCTCAGCTTCGGCCAGTTCCGTTCGTTCGTTCGCCAGCTCCGCGGCGGTGGTGATCTGCTGTCCCGCCACCGTCTTCGGGCCGCCGGGGAGGTAGCTTAGCGCGAGGAACATCACGAAGACGGTGAACAGGAACATCGCCAACGGCGAGACGTAGCGCGTGCGCTTTCCGTGCACCCACTCGTGCGTGAGCGTGCCCGGCCGGAAGACCAGCAGCGGCAGGGTTCGCCAGGTGCGGCTATCGAAGTGCATCACCCCGTGCAGCAGTTCTTCTCCCAGGTGCAGCAGGGTGCGATGCACATGGGCCGGCTGGCCGCAATTCGAGCAGAACCGCCCGGAAACCTCGGCCCCACAGTCCGTGCAGATATGGTGCGCCTCGCCGGCATGACCGGTCGGCTTCTCGGGGGCGGAGGACGCCAATCCCGCCGTCGTCGCCGCGCCAATCGCCTCAACGTCCATCTCGACCACCGCTGGCTCAGGCGTGGACTGTTACCAAGTTGGCCGCGGGCGACAAGGGATCAGCCCATGCGGCGCGCGGCCGTCAGGCGACGGCCGGCTCCAGCGGCGGGCCCAGCGGATCCTCACCGAACCTGTTCGGACCGGCAGTACCCTTCAGGAAGCCGAGTTCCACGAGCCCCCAGATCGAAAATGGCAACCCAAGTACGGCCAGTAGAGCCGCCGCCGCTTGCACGTCGTCGGGCGAACCATCTGGCATTACCCGGAACGGGAGCCCGAGCGTCACAGGCACGACGTAGAAGAGCAGCAACCACCACGCCGATTTGTTCCGATCATGAAGCCTGCGCACGCCGTTTGCGAAGGCTGCGACGACAACCGCCACACAGAACGGAATGGCGATCACCGCCAGAAGCGGCACGCTCGTCAGCATCACAGCGACGATTGCGCTCACGAACATGAGTCCGCCGATCGACAGCACCATCAGCCAATATCGCTGTCGGTTCGACCGTCCCCGGAACGAAAGGTATTTCAGAACACCACCCATCTGCTTCCCCAAGCTTTACCATGGGGAAGCAGATGATCCCTTTTTGTTCACGTCGTCAAGGTTGTATTCAGCGCCCCTTCCAGGCCGGCGCGCGCTTCTGCGAGAACGCCAGCGGCCCCTCCACGAAGTCCTCACTTCGATAGAGCGCCGCGATCGCGGGGTAACGGTTCTGGCCTTTGAGCGCGGCTTCCAGGCTGGGCTCATCCAGGCCCTTGTAGACCGCCTCCTTCGACGCACGGATCGACATGGGACCGAGTTCGCAGATGCCCTTGGCCCAGGTGCGCGCCGTCGACATCAACTCCTCGGGTTTTGTCACCTCGGCCACGAAGCCCAGATCCTTGCCCTCGGCCCCCGAGACCCGCCGCGCGGTCAGGATCATCGACATCGCCCGCTTGGTCCCGATGGCGCGGGGCAGCCGGTGCAGGCCGCCGGCCAGCGCCGCTAGACCCACGCGCGGTTCCGGCAGGGCAAAGGTCGCAGCCTCCGACGCCAGGATGATGTCGCAGGCGAGCGCGATCTCGAACCCGCCGCCCATCGCCACCCCGTTCACCGCCGCGATCAGCGGCTTGGTCAGGTCGAAACGCGAGGTAAGCCCCGCAAACCCCGATGGCGGGCTCTCCATCTTGCCGCCGCCCGCCTGGTGCTTCAGGTCATTGCCGGCCGAAAACGCCCGGTCGCCCGCCCCCGTCACGATCCCGACCCACTGATCCGGGTCCGCCGCGAAGGCGTTGAACGCGTCGTCCAGTTCGAAGTGCGCCGGCGAATGCAGCGCGTTCATCACCTCGGGCCGATTCAGCGTGACGACCGTGATCGGCCCTTCCCGCTCCACCTTGATGAATTCATAGGCCATGGCGTCCTCCCGTTTTGCTGCACGCTCGGCGGGCGCCGCAGGGTCCGTCAAGCTTCCTTCAGCTCCCGCCGGTAGCGCTTCCAGTTCTCCACGTAGTGCATCGACCCCGCCACCATCATCATCGCCTGCTGGTCGGAGATTTCCCGCACCACCTTGCCCGGCGCGCCCATCACCAGCGAGTTGTCCGGGATCTCCTTGCCCTCGGTGATCAGGCAGTTGGCGCCGATCAGGCAGTTCTTCCCGATCTTCGCCCCGTTCAGGACGATGGAGCCGATCCCCACCAGCGAGTTGTCGCCGATGGTGCAGCCGTGCAGCATCACCATGTGGCCGACGGTGACGTTCTTGCCGATGGTCAGGGGTGAACCAGAGTCGGTGTGCAGCACGCTCCCGTCCTGCACGTTGGAGCCCTCGCCGATGGTGATCGGATCGTTGTCTCCACGGAGCGTCGCGCCGAACCAAACCGACGCGTTCTTGTGGAGAATCACTTTCCCCATAACCGCTGCGTTCGGCGCTATCCAGTATTCGTCATCGTTAGGCAACAAAGGTGTCACATTGCCCAAGTTGTAGACACTCATCCTTGCACCCCATTTCTTGCGACAAACTGTCCGTTTAACCTTTCGGAAAGGACGTTAGGATCATTCTAGTCAGGCGATTCGGGGGGTCGATAGCCTTCCTGAAAGCCGCCGCGGCCGAAGCATCGGCCGTGTCCTGCGCTGGACGGAGTTGATGGCGCTGAGCTTGTTGTTCCTTCGGGCTTTTCCGCCCGGCGCAGCACACGGCGGGCCACCCGGCCCCGCAGCACGACGCCGCTCCAGTTTCATCCTGACCACCGAAGGGCGCTCCATTGCGGAGACGCCCTTTTTTCTTGTCCCCGTGGAGGCTTTACGATGACCAAGCGAGCCCTGAAGCGACATGTGCGCGAAGGCGCGTTCGACGCCGGCCAGTTCCAGGGTGACGATAAAATCCGCCGGCTACCGCTCGACAGGGCCTGGTCACCGCTCAACCATCACAACGACGACCGCGACCAGGGCTACCTCAAGACCATCAAGGCCAAGTCGCCCGGGCAGCAGGAGCTGATCGAGGCGATCGACGCCAAAAACCTGGTCATGGCGTTGGGCCCCGCCGGCACCGGCAAGACCTATCTGGCCATCGCCAAGGCCGTGGAGGCCCTGGAAAGCGGCAGCGTCGCGCGCATCGTCCTCTCGCGCCCCGCCGTCGAAGCCGGAGAATCGATCGGCTACCTGCCGGGCGACGCCGAGGACAAGCTCGCGCCCTACCTGCGCCCGCTCTACGACGCCCTCTCCGACCGGCTTTCCATGAAGCGGGTCCGGGCGCTGATGGCCGAGGGCGCCATCGAGATCGCGCCGGTGGGCTTCATGCGGGGCCGCACCCTCAACAACGCCTTCGTGGTGATCGACGAGGCCCAGAACTGCACCTACGTGCAGCTGAAGATGCTGCTGACCCGCCTGGGCTGGCACTCCACCATGGTGGTCACGGGAGACCCGGACCAGTCGGACCTGCTGCCGGAGTTCTCCGGTCTGGGTCCGGTCGCCGCCAAGCTCGAAGCGGTCGGCAACATCGCCGACGTCCGCCTCGCCGACCGCTACATCGTCCGCCCCCCGCTCGGGGCCGAATTGCTGGGGGTTCTCTCGCCCGCTCCGGCGCCTTCGCTCCGCAACGGGCGAAGGCGCCTCCCTAAGC
>JBOHKZ010000508.1:0-21844 GCA_050729355.1 Phenylobacterium sp.
CTCGGAGACTGAGGACCTCGCCGCTGCCGAGCCCGAGCGGCTCAAGGCGCTGATCGAGGCGTGGTGGGCCGAGGCCGAGCGCTGCAAGGTGCTGCCGCTGGACGACCGCTTCGCGCCGCGCTTCGCCGAGAACGCCGCGCGGGCCTCGGGGCATCGCCAGCAGTACGTCTTCCACGCCGGGATGGGGCACCTGCCGACCGACGTCTCGCCGGACGTTCGCAGCCGCGCCTATCGCATCGAGGCCGACATCGCGGCGCTGGGCGAGGGGGTGCTGATCGCCCACGGCGACGCGACCAGCGGCTACAGTCTCTACGTCCAGGACGGCCGGCTGCACCACACGCTCAACATCGGCGGGCGGCAGACCACGGTGAGTTCGCGACCGCTGCCGGCCGGCGCGCGCAGACTGGGCGTTGACCTCGCGAAAGGGCCCGACGGCCGCGTCTTCACCCTGCTGGTCGATGGCGCTCCGGCCGGGTCCCTGACGACCGCGGCCGGGTTCAACATGCTGATCTCCTGGTCCGGCCTCGACATCGGCCGCGATCGCGGCAGTCCGGTCGGGCCCTATGCTGCGCCATTCAACTTCACCGGCCGCCTGCGCAAGGTGACTGTGACGATGGACGGCGCTCAGGACCTCGACCACGAGGCGGTCGGAAAGGTCGAACTGGCGCGGCAATAGCGCCGGTCAGTCGCCCCGACGCCGCGGCGGCTGGCCCTGAGTGATCAGCCGGGCGCTGCGCTGGTTGCGCGTATAGATCCACAGCCAGCTCAGGGCGATGGCGAGGCGGTTCCTTAAGCCAATCAGGAAATAAATGTGCGCGATCCCCCAGATCCACCAGGCGAGGGAGCCGCGCAGCTTGACGACGCCGAAGTCGATGACGGCCTTGCGCTTGCCGATCTGCGCGAGGCTGCCGGCGTGGTGATAGCGGAACGGCCGGGCGTCGGTTTCGCCGCGCAGGCGCAGTTTGATGGTCCGCGCCACGTGCTTGCCCTGCTGTTTGGCGGCCGGCGCGATACCGGGCACGGGATTTCCGTCCGGCCCGGCCACGGTCACGGCGTCTCCCAGCACGAAGATTTCCGGATGGCCCGGCGCGGTGAGGTCGGAAAGGACCTGCAGGCGGCCCGCGCGATCCGCCGGGCCGTCCAGCCACGCGGCGGCCGGTGAGGACATCACGCCGGCGGCCCAGATGATCGTCCTCGCCGCCAACCGTTCGCCGCCGAACACCACCCCGTCGGCGGTGCAGTCCGAAACGGGCTTGTTCAGCACCACCTCGACGCCGATCTCCTCCAGCGAACGCTGAGCATAGGTCGCCAGGTCTTCGGCGAAGCCCGACAGCACCCGAGGTCCAGCCTCGATCAGCACGACCCGTGCGCCGCGCGTGTCGATGTTGCGGAAATCGCGGGGCAGGGTGTCCTGGGCCAACTCGGCGATCGTGCCGGCCAGCTCCACCCCGGTGGGGCCGGCGCCGATGATCACGAAGGTGAGCAGCGCCGTCCTGGCCTGCGGATCGGTCTCGATCTCAGCCCGTTCGAACGCCAGCAGGATGTGACGGCGAAGGGTTGTGGCGTCCTCCAGCGTCTTCAGGCCGGGCGCGAAGGGCTCCCACTCGTCGTGGCCGAAATAGGCGTGCTGGGCGCCGGTGGCGATGATCAGGGTGTCGTAGGGCACGGCAGGCCCTTCCGAGAGCAGCACCTGGCGCGCCGCCACGTCCACGTCCGTCACCTCGGCGAGCAGGGTCGTGACCTCGGGGCGCCGCTCCATCAGGAAGCGGATCGGCCAGGCGATATCCGAGGTCGAGAGGGACGCCGTCGCCACCTGATAGAGCAGGGGCTGAAACAGGTGGTGGTTGCGGCGGTCGATGAGCGTGATGTCCACCGGCGCGCCGGCCAGGTCCATGGCCGCCGACAGCCCGCCGAAGCCGAGGCCGAGGATCACCACCCGGTGGCGGGCGGAAGGTTCGGTCGAGGGGCCTGACGCGGAGCTCAAGGGCGTTCCCGTGCGGTCGTTACCGACCTTCCGTTGCGATGATCCTGCAGGTCAAGACGCACGCCGTTGCATCTTCCGTCGATCTGCCATTGCTCCCGCCACGCGAAGCGACCATTTGCCAGTCACAGAAACCAATAGGGATGGGGACAAAACACATGGCTACTCCGACATCAGGCCTCCAGCTGCGTTCGATCATCAAGGGCAGCGGCGAACTGGAACTGTCGCTCGTCGACACGCCGGTCGAGGCGCCTGCAGCCGACCAAGTGCTGGTCCGCATCGAGGGATCGCCGATCAATCCGTCAGACCTCGGCCTGTTGCTGGGCGCGGCTGACATGTCGACGGCCAAGGCGTCCGGGTCGGGCGCCGCCTCCACCGTCAAGGCCGCCGTGCCGCAGCATCTGATGCGCATGATGGCCGGGCGGGTCGATCAGTCCATGCCGGTGGGCAACGAGGGCGCGGGCGTTGTGATCGCCGCGGGCTCCGATCCCGCCGCCCAGGCGCTGATGGGCAAGACCGTCGCCGTCCTCGGCGGAGCCATGTACGCACAGTACCGCACGCTCAAGGCGGCCGACGTCCTGCTGCTGCATCCCGATGCGACGCCCGCCGACGGGGCCTCGTGCTTCGTCAATCCGCTGACCGCGCTGGGCATGGTGGCGACCATGCGGTTGGAGGGCCACACAGCGCTGGTCCACACCGCGGCGGCCTCGAACCTCGGCCAGATGCTGAACAAGATCTGCCTAAAGGACGGCGTGCCCCTGGTGAACATCGTGCGCAGCCGCGAGCAGGCGCACATCCTGACCGACATCGGCGCGACCCATGTGGTGGACTCGACCTCGGAGACCTTCATGGAGGATCTCACCAAGGCGCTGGTCGACACGGGCGCGACGCTGGCGTTCGACGCGATCGGCGGCGGCAAGCTCGCCGGTCAGATCCTCACCGCCATGGAGGTCGCCGCCGTCAAACGGATGAAAGAATACAGCCGCTACGGTTCGACCACCTACAAGCAGGTCTACATCTACGGCGGGCTCAACACCGGCCCCACCGAGCTCAACCGCGCCTTCGGCATGGCCTGGGGCCTGGGCGGCTGGCTCCTGACGCCGTTCCTGATGAAGATCGGTCCGGTCGAAGGCCAGAAGCTGCGCCAGCGCGTCGCCGACGAGCTGAAGACCACCTTCGCCAGCCATTACACGCGGGAGATCTCGCTGGCGGAAGCTCTCGATCCGGCGATTATCGCCGCCTACAACAAGCGCGCGACCGGCGAGAAATATCTGATCAACCCGGCGAAGGGCCTCGGCTAGCGGCCGGCGCGGCGGGCGCGATCAGAGCGCCCGCCAGCCGCGTCCGGCCGGGATGTAACGCCCGCCCAGGCTGCCGTCGCGGAGGAATATCTCGATCACGACTTCGCCGCTCGCCTCGGCCATTTTGGCTCCGAGCTTGCGGGCGGCCGCTTCGGCGCTTTCCCCGCTCCTGAAGAACATCTCGTTGGCGAAGTGGGCCGACTTGACCGCCCACCCTTCCGCGCTCGGTTCGACGATGATCGCCTGGTCCATCCCGGGCTCCTTGCTGATCGGCCCCGCGTTTCCATTGGTTTTAGAAGGGGTCCGACGCCTCGCCTGGCTGGGGGGCGGCGGCGAGGCGTCGGGCGGCCTTAGGTCGCTGGGAGGCTGAACCTACTGGCCGAGCTTGTACCGCAGGCCGACGGTCACGGCCTGAGTGCTGAAGTCGCCGTCGAGCCGGCCCGGACCGTCGCCGAACTCCAACCCGTTCACGCCGAAGTAGCGGTAGGCCACCTCACCGGTCAGACGGTCGTTGAAGGGATGGGCCACGCCGACCTTGAACTGATAGGCGAAGCCGGTGTCGTCGCCGTCGGAGACGCCCCCATCGACCTTCACCTGCGCCAGGCCGACGCCCGCGCCGATGAACGGGTGGAACGAGCCCTGGCGGTTGAAGTCGTAGTAGCCGTTGACCATGCCGGCGATCGTCTTGAGGTCGCCCGAGCCGGCGTGCTTGCCGCTCGAGTCGAGGTAGAGGACTTCGCCTTCACCCCGGAAACCGTCGCCGATTTCGCGGCCGGCGGCGCCGCTGACCGTCCAGCCGGTGTCGCCCTTGGCCGACGGCCGGCCGTTGACCTCGCTTTGGAAGTTGCCGCCAACGTTGCCTTGCACATACCAGTTGGCGTCCTGCGCGGCGGCGGCCGTGGCGGAAAGCGCGGTGGCGGCGAAAGCGACTGCGGTGAGAGTACGCATATTCATTTTTTACAGCTCCTGGCCCGTCCATCGGGTCTTGTTCAGGAGCAGATGGGCGGCTCGGTGGGGCGGCGCTTCCGAGGAACGCGCGGCATTTACACGAACCTGCGCAAAAGGGCCGGTCAGCCCGGGGTCGGCGCCGCCACCGCCGCGCGATAGGCCGCCGGCGTCAGGTTGAGCCGCCGGCGGAAGACGCTGGACATGTGGGCGTGGCTGGCGAATCCCGCCCGGGCGGCGACGGTCGCCAGGTTGAGCGACGGGTCGCGCAGCAGTTCGCGGACCCGGGCCACCCGCCGGTCCAGGATGAAGTGGTGCGGCGCCTCGCCCGTCGCCTGGCGGAAGGCGCGGGTGAAGTGGGCGCTGCTCAGGCCCGCCAGTTCCGCGAGCTCCTGCACCGAAATCCGGCTGTCGAGGCGGGCTTCGATGTGATCGACCACGCGGCGCAGCTTGAAGGGTGAAATCGCCGCCCGCCCGCGCGGCGGCGCGCCCTGGTCGATGGCCTGCAACGCGCGCGCCAGCATCGCCTTGCCGAGCGCGGACATGTAGCGGCGGTCGGGATCGGCTTCCTCGATCAGGACCCGCCGGGCTTCCATGGCCAGGGCCCGAACGCCCGGATCGGTCGTCGTGATCGGCAGGTTGCCGGCGATCGCGGCGATATAGCCGCTGAGGTCGGCGTGCCCGGCCAGGATGTCGGCCGGGTAGGTCAGGGACAGGATCTCGAGCGGGGCCGAGTGGCGGATGCGCGCCCGCATCCCGGGCGACAGCAACATGAAGGACCCGGGCACGCAGGAGACCCCGCGAGCCGGCGCGTCCTGGAACGCGGCGATGGCCTCGCCGGCGTCGAAGGTGAACTGCAACTGCGGACGCAGGCCGTCATAGCTCCAGTCCAGCGGACCGCGCGACCCAAGCCCGAACACCACCCCGCCAGCGTCGAGGGTGAGGATGTGGCCTGTCGCGGACACAGGTGCGGCCTGGGAGCCCAGTGTTGCAGCGCTTAACGACATGGGTAGTCCTTCGCGAGGCTAGTCCGAGCTATTCCGGCGTCCGTCGGGCGCACCCCGCCAGGCCTGCCGGTCCTCAGTGGATCCGGCGAACGACGGGAAGGCATCGGCGCGGCGTTCCTTGAATGTGAGGTTCAAGGCCACACCGCCCAGGGCGGGAGGTATGCATGGCGTGTGGCGATACAAGGGCCGCGGCGGCTGAAACGGTCGCGGCGCCGGCGCTGTGGCCCAAAGGGTGGGAAGAATGGTGGATGCGACAGGGATTGAACCTGTGACCCCCTCGGTGTGAACGAGGTGCTCTCCCGCTGAGCTACGCATCCTCCGGCAGGAAGGGATGGGCGTATAGCCCGGAGCCTCAGGCGTCGCAAGCGCCCAGGAGACGGGCGCACGCGTCGGGCAGTTCGTCGAAGTGGTGGATGAGGATGTCGGGGTCGAGTTCCGCGGCCGGCGTCTCGGTGTAGCCGAAGCTGACCAGAATCAACGGCACGCCTGCGGCGCGCGCCGCGCCGGCGTCGGTGGCGGCGTCGCCGACCATGATGGCGCGGTCCTTGGAGCCCCCGACGGCGGCGATCGCGGCATCCAGATGGCGAGGGTCAGGCTTGATGGCCGGCGCCGCGTCCGCGCCGACGACGGCGTCGAACAGTCGCGCCAGATCGAGCGCCTGCAGGAGGGTCACCGAGAGCCCGGTGAGCTTGTTGGTGCAGACCACGAGCCTGGCGCCCTTGGCCTTCAGCGCCTCCAGGGCCTCGACCACGCCCGGGAACGGCCGGCTCTCGTCGGCGATGTGAGCGACATAGTGGGCGATGAAGCGGTCGAAGAGCGGCTGGATGCGGCCGGCCTCCAACATCACGCCGGCGGCCTGGAACCCGCGCTCGATCATCCAGCGCGCGCCGCGCCCGATGAAGGGCCGCGCCTCGTCGAGGGGCAGGGGCGTGATCCCCTCCTGCGCCAACAGCCAGTTCAGCGTGCCGATCAGGTCCGGCGCCGTATCGACCAGGGTGCCGTCCAGGTCGAAGGCGATGACGGCGCCGGCCAGGGTCGCCTTCTCGTCAGGCCCCATCAGGCGCCGTTGAGGATGGCGGTGGCCTGATCCAGCCCCTGGGCGTAGCCGGTCAGCGTCTCGGCGATAACGCCGACATAGCGCTTGGCGTCGTCGAACCGCCGTTCTTCGATCGCCTCGCGGACGCCCGGCAGGGTCTTGGCGCCATAGCCGGTGAAGAGGCCGGGCGCGTAGACCATGTTCTTGAACCAGGGCCGCCCAGGCAGGCCGTCGTCGCGCAGCAGGCGTTGCGAGAGCGGCCGAAGGGCGGCGTCCAGCTTGGCCTTCTGCGCAGGGCTGAGCCCAGGTCCCTTGGCGGCGACCGCGGAGTCAAAGGCGCTTGAACTGGCCTTCAGCTTGTCGACGGCCGTGGTCAGGGGCGCGAAGTTGATGTCGGGCGACGGCGCATAGGCCACGGGCGCGACGTGGGTGTGGGTTGGGTCGGCGGCCAGGCCGTAGGCGTTGGCCTTCAGCAGGCGGGTCTGGGTTTCGGCCTCCTCGCGCTTGGTGTCGGCGAGCTTCTTCACCTCGTCGAGGTAGCGGGCGACCGTGTCGGCGAAGTTGCCGAACCGCTGAACCGGCAGGTCGGCGTCCGCGACGCGCTGCACGAGGCGGCCGACGGTCCTGGCCAGGGCCGCGTCATAGACGAAGCCCGGGTCCACGAAGCGGCTGTGGTGCTGATAGTCGTCGTAGAGCGAGTGGTAGACGCCGTCGCTTTCGCCTTCGCCGCCATAGCCGATGTTCAGCGCCGGGAGGCCGAGATGCTGCAGGAAGGCGGAATAGTCCGAGCCTGAGCCGAGGGGGCCGAGCGGCAGATCCTTCGCCGGATCGCCGGCGATCTTGCCGTTGTCCTTGACCGTCTGGCTGGCGCTCGAAGCCGTGGCGTCGACCATCATCTTGGCGCGCAGGCGCTGGCCGACCGAGACGTCGGTCTGCGGGTCCTTCACGTCGGCGGCGACCTGGTTCACCAGATGCTCGAACTCGTGGCTGCCCTCCGCGCCCAGGAAGCCGCGGCCGTTGCCGTCGGAGTTGATGTAGATCACGCCCTTGGCCTTCAGCTCGTCGGCGTGCGCCTCGGCCCATTCGGTGGAGCCGATCAGGCCGGTCTCTTCGGCGTCCCAGCTGGCGTAGACGATCGTGCGCTTAGGTTTCCAGCCGGCCTTGGCCAGCGTGCCGAACGCCTTCGCCTCGGCCAGCATGGCGATGTGGCCGCTCAGCGGGTCGGACGCGCCCATCACCCAGCCGTCGCGGTGGTTGCCGCGGACCACCCACTCGTCGGGCCGCTCGGATCCCTTCATCACGCCGATGACGTTGTAGATCGGGGTCTGCTTCCAGTCCGACAGCACGGTCATGTGCACCTGGGCGCCGGGGCCCACATGATAGGTGATCGGTAGCGCGCCCTGCCACGCCGCCGGCGCGACGGGTCCGTCGATGGCGGCGAGCAGCTTCTGCGCATCGCCGTAGGAAATCGGGAGGACCGGGATCTTGAGGATCGAGGTCGCCGTTTCCCGGGTCAGCCGCTTGGCGTCCTTGGTGGCGCCGATGCCGGGCGTCAGCGGGTCGCCGGGCTGCACGGGCAGGTCCACGACCGAACCGCGCTGGAAGCCGCCGGCCGGCCGGGCCGGGCCCTTGGGATAGACGTCGTCCGTCGAATAGCCGTCGTCGCGCGGGTCGGAGTAGATAATCGCGCCCACCGCGCCGTGCTCCTGGGCCAGCTTGGGCTTCAGGCCCCGCCAGCCGGCGCCGTAGCGGGCGATGGCGATCTTGCCCTTCACCGAAATCCCCATGCGCGCCAGGGCGTCATAGTCGGCGGGCATGCCGTAGTTGACGTAGACCAGCGGTGCGGTGACGTCGCCGTCGCCCTGGTAGGCCACATAGGCGGGAAGTGCGGTCTTGGTGTTCGTGGGCTCGTCGCCGGCGACCGGCGGTTCGGTTAGGGTCGCCTTGAAGGGCCCGCCCGCGCTGCTCACCAGCTCGAGGCCGACCGTGATCGGCGTGGGGTTCAGCACGTAGAAGGTCTCGATGCGGGTGTCCCAGCCCCAGGACTTCATCTGGGCGGCGACCCACTCGGCGTTCGCCTTGTCATGCGGCGATCCCACCTGGTTGGGTTCAGCGGCCAGCAGCTTCAGCCAGGCTCCCATCTCGACCGGGTCGATCCTGGAGTCGAAAGCGGCGTCGAAGGCCTTTCCCGTAGGCGGCGGCGCGGCCCAGGCCGTGCTGACGGCGCCAAGGGCGCAGGCGGAAAGGAGGGCGGCGACTCGTGCACTGAATTTCATGATGGGTTCCCCAGGACGCGCGGGACGCTAGCCGCTTCTCGCCCCCGGCGCCAAGGCTTGGTAAAGCCTGAGCGCAAGATCGCTGACTCGCCCCGAGGAACCCCCCAGATGACAGCACGCGCCGCCGTAATCATGGCCGCCGGAGCGGGTACGCGGATGAAATCCCCGATACCCAAGGTGCTGCACAAAGTGGGCGGCCGGACCCTGCTGGACCGGGTTATCGACACCGTCCAGGCCACGGGCTGCGAGAAGATCGTGGTGGTGGTGGGGGCCGACAGCGCGGCGGTGCGCGAACTGGTTACCCGGCGGCTGGGGGAGGGCGCGATCGCCGTCCAGGACCCGCCGCTCGGCACCGGCCACGCCGTGCTGGCTGCCAAGGCGGCGCTGGAGGGTTTCCAGGGCGACGTTCTGGTCACCAACGGCGACTGTCCGCTTCTGCAGCCGCAGGACCTGCAGCCGCTCTTCAAGCTGCGGCAGGACGGCGCGGCGCTGGCTCTGCTGGGCTTCGAGCCGCAGGACACCCTGCTCTACGGGCGGCTGATTCGCGGTGCGGACGGCCACGTGATCCGCATCGTCGAGCCCAAGGAGGCGACCCAGGAGCAACTGGCGGTGCGGGCCTGCTACGCCGGCATGCTTTGCGCCGACAAGGATCGGCTGTTCGGCTGGCTCTCGCGGATCACCAACAACAACGCCAAGGGCGAGTACTACCTCACGGAGATCGTCCAGCTCGCCGCCGTGGACGAGGCGCTGGTCAAGGCGGCCATCGCGCCGGAGAGCGCCGTGATGGGCTGCGACACGCCCATGCAGCTCTCGCAGGCGGAAGCGGTGTTCCAGACGCGCCGGCGCGCGCACTTCCTGGCGGAGGGCGTCGCGATGCTGGCGCCGGAGACCGTCCATTTCGCCTGGGACACTCAGATCCAGCCCGGCGCGATGGTCGAGCAGTTCGTGGTCTTCGCGCCCGG
The DNA here is from genome assembly GCA_050729355.1 of Phenylobacterium sp. GTDB lineage: Bacteria > Pseudomonadota > Alphaproteobacteria > Caulobacterales > Caulobacteraceae > Phenylobacterium. The sequence continues at coordinate 9,509 of JBOHKZ010000508.1, forward strand.
GGTCACGGTGGAGACCGGCGCGGTGATCCGGGCCTTCAGCCACCTGGAGGGCGCGACCGTGCGGTCCGGCGCCCTGATCGGGCCCTATGCGCGCCTCAGACCGGGCGCCGAGATCGGCGAGGAAGCCCACATCGGCAACTTCGTGGAGGTCAAGAAGGTGAGCGTCGGCAAGGGCGCCAAGGCCAACCACCTCAGCTACCTGGGTGACGGCTCGGTGGGCGCGGGCGCGAACATCGGCGCCGGCACCATCTTCTGCAACTACGACGGCTTCGACAAATGGGAGACCCACGTGGGCGAGAACGCCTTCATCGGGTCGAACACCGCCCTGGTGGCGCCGGTCAGGGTCGGAGCGGGCGCCTTCACCGGCTCAGGCTCGGTGATCACCAAGGAGATCGCGGCCGATGCGCTCGCTCTGTCGCGTGCGCCACAGACGGAGAAGCCGGGCTGGGCCAAGCGCTTCCGGGACATGAAACTCGCGAAGCGGGCGAAGAAGTGATCGATATAGAAGGTCAGAAGCGCGCGGCGGGCGAGGCGGCGGCCCAGCTCGTGGAAGGCGGCATGGTGGTGGGCCTTGGCACCGGCTCGACCGCGGCCTGGTTCGTGAAGGCGCTGGCGGCTCGCAAGCTGGATATCACCTGCATCTCGACGTCCACCACGACCGCGGAGCTGGCGGCGAGCCTCGGCATGAAGCTCGCGGACCTCGGCGACACCCGCGAGATCGACCTCACCGTCGACGGCGCCGACGAGATCGGGCCGGGCCTGTCGCTCATCAAGGGCGGCGGCGCGGCCCTGCTGCGCGAGAAGCTGGTCTGGGAAGCGTCAAAGCGATGCGTCGTCATAGCCGACGCCGCCAAGCGCGTGGAAAAGCTCGGAAAATTCCCGCTGCCGATCGAGGTCGTGGCGTTCGGCCACAAGACCACGGCGCTTCGGATCTGCGACGCCCTGGCGGAGTGCGACATCGGCATCCCGCCCCGGCTGCGCATGAAAGACGGCGAGCCGGTGCGAACCGACGGGGGAAACCTCATCTATGACGCAGCTTGCGGGCGGATCGAGGAGCCGGCGGCGCTGGCGTTCGCGCTCAAGAGCGTGACCGGCGTCGTGGACCACGGCCTCTTTCTCGACCTGGCCGAGCTGGCGCTGATCGGCACGCCCGACGGCGTCGCGACGCTGGAACCTTGAGAGGAGCCCTAGGTGGCCAAGTACGACTACGACCTCTTTGTGATCGGCGCGGGCTCGGGCGGCGTGCGCGCGGCGCGGATCGCGGCGATGAGCGGGGCCAGGGTGATGGTCGCCGAGGAAGACCGCGTGGGCGGCACCTGCGTCATCCGCGGCTGCGTTCCCAAGAAATTCATGGTCTACGCCTCGGAATTCTCAAAGCATTTCGAGCTCGCCGAGGGCTACGGCTGGACGGTCGGGGAGCGCTCCTTTGACTGGCCGAAGTTCCTGGCGGCCAAGGACAAGGAGATCGCGCGGCTCTCCGGCGCCTACGTCAAGAACCTGCAGAACGCTGGTGGCGAGCTGGTCCACGGCAAGGCCCGGATCGTGGACGCCCATACCGTCGAGGTCTCCGGCCACGGGACCTACACGACGGACAAGATCCTGGTGGCGACCGGCGGACGCCCCTGGGCGCCGAAGGACCTGCCGGGCATCGAGCACGCGATCTCATCGAACGAGGCGTTCCACCTGCACGAACTTCCCAGGCGGATCGTCATCGCCGGCGGCGGCTATATCGCCATCGAGTTCGCGGGCATCTTCAACGGCCTGGGTGTCGAAACCACGCTGGTGCACCGCGGGCCGAACGTGCTGCGCGGGTTCGACGACGACATCCGCGCCCACGTCACCGAAGAGATGGAGAAGCGCGGGATCAAGGTGATCCTGGGCTGCCAGCACACAGCCATCGAGAAGACCGACGCCGGTCTGGTCAGCCGATTCAGCGACGGCCACCACTGCGAGAGCGACGTCGTGATGTTCGCGGTAGGCCGTGAGCCCTACGTCGAGGGCCTGGGCCTGGAAGCGGCCGGGGTCGCGCTGTCGGACGTCGGCGCAGTCATCGTCGACGACTATTCGCGCACCAACGTCGAGAACATCTGGGCGGTGGGCGACGTCACCAACCGCATCAACCTGACGCCCGTGGCGATCCGCGAGGGCCAGGCCTTCGCCGAGACCGAGTTCCACAACCGCCCGATGCGCTTCGACCACGAGATGGTCGCCTCGGCGGTCTTCTCGCAGCCGCCGGTCGGCTCGGTGGGCCTGAGCGAAGCGGACGCCCGTCACCAGTACGGCAAGGTGGACATCTACCTCGCGCGGTTCCGGGCCATGAAGACCACCTTTGTCGGCGGTGACGAACGCTGCCTGATGAAGCTGGTGGTCGACGCGGCCACGGAGAAGATCCTGGGTTGCCATGTGGTGGGACCGGACTCTCCGGAGATCATCCAGATGGCGGCGGTCGCGCTCAAGATGGGAGTCACGAAGCCCCAGTGGGATTCCACCTGCGCGGTTCACCCGACGCTGGCGGAGGAACTGGTCACCATGCGTGAGAAGCACGTGCCCCTCGGGCTCGGCCTGGGCGGAGTGGCATGACGACATCCGTCGTCGCGCCGGCGCGTGACAGGCTCTCGACGTGGTGCGGCTGGCTCATGGTCGGCGCGGCTGGGCTTGCGCCGTTGGTGGCGTGGCTGGGACCGCTGGCCTTCGCGGTCCTGGTGTCCGCCGTGGGGCTCCTGGCCCTGCCGGCGGTGCGGATGACCGACGAGGACCGGCCGGCCCTGATGGTCCTGTTCGCGGCGCTGATCTGGGCGGCGGTCTCCACCACCTGGAGCCCCTTCATCCCCAAGCACCCGCAGGACGGCGCGATCGTCAAGCTGGCCCTGGAGCTGCCGCTCTATTGGAGCGCCGTCTGCGCGGCCCGCCGGGCGGACCCCGGGCTGGCGCGCCTGGCGCTGCGGGTCCTGGCCTGGGGCTTTGCGGCTCTTGGCCTGATCCTGGTCGTCGACGCGGTGCTGGGCGGGGCGATCTACCGAGCGATCCATGTGGCGTTCTACGAGCCGATCCGGCCGGACCTCGCCCGCAAGAACGTCGCGGAATCGACCTTCGTCGTGGCGCTGCTGTGGCCACTGGCGGCGCTGGGGGGCCCGGCGAAGCTGCGTCCCTGGCTCGCGCTGGCGATGGTCGCCGGCGCAAGCGGAGCGGCCTGGGCGTTCAGTTCCGACGCGCCGGTCCTGGCCATCGGCGTCGCACTGCTCACCGGCCTCGCGGTCTGGTTCCGCCCAAACAACGCGCCCAAGGCGCTGGCCGGCCTGCTGGCGGCCTTCTACCTGCTTGCGCCCGGAATGATGTGGGCGGTGAAGCGCTCCGGCGATATCGAGGAGATCCGCGCTTCCTTGCCGGCCTCGTGGGCGCAACGGGTCGGCTACTGGAGCCATGCGGCCGACTGGATCGGCGACAAGCCGCTCAGGGGGTGGGGGCTCGACGCCAGCCGCATGTTCGCGCCCGGCATCCAACTGCATCCGCACGACGACGCCCTGCAAATCTGGCTTGAGCTGGGCCTGATCGGGGCGGTCGCGGCGGCGGCCTTCTGGGGCCTGACGCTGGCGCGCCTGTCGCGACCCAAGGCGGACCTCACCACCACGGCGACGGCGGCCTCGGCGGCCGTCTACCTGCTGTTCGGAGGGGTCAACTTCGGGGTCTGGCAGGAGTGGTGGCTGGCGCTCGGCGCTTTGGTCGCGGTTCTGGCCGCCCTGCATTTACGCGCCGCGCCCCAGTCTGCGCCCGCTCAGTGGTCGACCTCGACCCCCTATTCGGAGTAGAAGGCGCGGTTTCGCCGTCACGGAGTCCGCCGGACGGCGCGGAGTGGGATTTATGACTGAGCACTGGACGCCGTCTTCCTGGAGATCGAAGCCGGCAAAGCACATGCCGACCGATTATCCGGACACAGCGGCGCTGTCGGCCGTGGAACAGACCCTGCGCGGCATGCCGCCGCTGGTTTTTGCAGGTGAGGCCCGCCGCCTGAAAGGCCTGCTCGCCGACGTATCCGAGGGTCGCGCCTTCCTGTTGCAGGGCGGCGACTGCGCCGAGAGCTTCAAGGAATTCCACGCGGACAACATCCGCGACACCTTCCGCCTGATCCTGCAGATGGCGGTTGTGCTGACCTTCGCGGGCGGCAAGCCCGTGGTGAAGGTGGGCCGCATGGCCGGCCAGTTCGCCAAGCCGCGATCGGCCCCGACCGAGACGCAAGGCGACGTGACTCTGCCGTCCTATCGTGGCGACATCATCAACGGCATGGACTTCACGCCCGAGGCCCGCATGCCGGACCCGCAGCGGCTGGTGCAGGCCTATACGCAATCGGCGTCCACGCTGAACCTGCTGCGCGCCTTCGCCTACGGCGGCTACGCCGACCTGCAAAACATCCACAAGTGGACGCTGGGCTTCGTCGACAAGAGCCCGCAGGGCGCGCGCTACCGCGAACTGGCCGAGAAGATCGGCGAGTCGCTCACCTTCATGGAGGCCATCGGCGTCACGCCCGAGAGCCACCCGAGCATGCACCAGGTGGACTTCTTCACCAGCCACGAGGCGCTGCTGCTCAACATGGAAGAGGCGATGACCCGGGTCGATAGCACATCGGGCGCCTGGTACGACACCTCCGCCCACCTGGTGTGGATCGGCGAGCGGACGCGCGAACTCGACGGCGCCCACGTGGAGTTCTTCCGCGGTATCAAGAACCCGATCGGCGTGAAGTGCGGCCCCACGATGGAAGGCGACGACCTGTTGCGCCTCGCCGACGCGCTGAACCCCGAGAACGAAGCCGGCCGCCTGACGCTCTACGGCCGCTTCGGGCACGACAAGATCGAGAAGCGCCTGCCGGGCCTGCTGCGCGCCACCAAGGCGGCGGGCAAGAAGGTGGTCTGGGCCATCGATCCGATGCACGGCAACACGCTCACCGCCAACAACGGCTACAAGACGCGGCCCTTCGACCGCATCCTCTCCGAGGTGAAGAGCTTCGTGGAGATCTGCAAAGCCGAGGGCGTGCATCCGGGCGGCGTCCACCTGGAAATGACCGGCCAGAACGTCACCGAATGCACCGGCGGCGCACGCCAGGTCACCGAGGGCGATCTCGCCGACCGCTATCACACGCATTGCGACCCGCGCCTGAACGGCGAGCAGGCGCTGGAGCTCGCCTTCCTGGTGGCCGAGAAGCTCAAGGAAGAACGCGTCGACGCGGCCAGGGCCGCGGCGGGCGGAGCCTAGAGGCCAAGGCCGACAGTCACCGCTAAGGCGCGGTGACCTTCGGCGCGGCGGCGAACGGAGCGATCCCGAAGTGGGGGTAGACCTCGCTGGGGTAGTAGATGGCGCCGTCCTTCACGACCATGCTGATGGTCTTGATCGCCTTCAGGTCCTTGGTCGGATCGCCGGGGATCAGGAAGAAGTCTGCCAGCTTGCCCTTCTCGATGGAGCCCATGCGCTGGTCCTGGCCGACGTACCGGGCGGTGTCGTAGGTGGCGCGCTTCAGGATTTCGGCGGGCGTGAAGCCGGCTCGCTGATAGAGCTCAAGCTCGCGGTGGTAGGTGAAGGACCCGCCGGTGTCCGTACCGAAGACGATGAACACGCCGCGGTCGTGCAGCATCTTCACCGTGGCCAGGATCTTGTCGAAGGCTGCGCGATAGGCCTTGTCGTCGCCGGGCGCGGAGGTGTCGACCCAGGCCTTCATGGCGCCGCGCCGATAGCCGATCGGCATGTGGTCCAGGTAGTCGACGGCGCCGGGCGGGATCTGGCCGTCGCGGTTCTGGGTGAGCTGCTCGTGGATGCCCAGCGTCGGATCGATGGCCTTCTTGCCGTCGACCATCATCTGGATGGTGTGCTGCACCTTGGGGCTCTGCAGATCGAGGTCCGGCAGGCGCTTCAGGGCGGTGAGGCGGAAGAGGGTGCGGGTGTCCTCGTCCGGCTTGATCACCCAGCCCAGCATGAACTGGTTGATATGGGTCATCTCGTCATAGCCCGCGACGATCATGTCGTCGGCGCTGGAGAAGGCCGGAACGTGGCCTGCCACCCGCATGCCCAGGCTGTGGGCCTCCTTGACCATGGCCGGCACCCAAGCCGGGTTCATGCTGTTGTAGATCTTGATCTGCCAGTAGCCGCGCGCGCCGTACCAGCGCACGGCGTCGATGGCCTGCGCCTGACTGTCGACCAGGATGCCGTTGTTGGCGCTGAACGGGCTCTTGCCCTCGATGAAGCCCGAGCGGATCACATGCGGCCCGCCGATGACGCCGCCATCCATCCGCTGGATGAGGTCGTCGAGCACGGCGTTGTCGTTGCCCATGTCGCGCACGGTGGTGATCCCGGCGATCAGGTTCAGCAGGGCGTCTTCCTGGCCGATGTGGGCGTGCATCTCGTAGAGGCCGGCCACCAGGGTCCCGCCGGCGCCGTCGATGGTCACCTCGCCGGGCGTGGCCGGACTGTCGAGCGCCTCGACCGCGGCGATCTCCTTGCCGCGCATGACCACCGCCACCGGACCGGTCAGAGCTGACGTCTTCGGGTCGAACAGGCGCACGTTCTTGATGCGGACCGGACCGGGGTAGCGGTGCGCCACCTTCTTTTCCATGTCGACGAAGCGGGCCGTCGACCAGTCGGCCGCCAGCTTGCGCAGCCGCACTTCCTCGCCCTCGTAGCCCTTGCGGATCAGGATGAAGTTCGGGCTGACCTCGGCGAACAGCTCGCCCTTCTCGTCCAGCAGCAGGGTGGTGGGCGTCAGGTCTATGCCCAGCAGGTCGTAGCGGGTGGCTTGCACCGGCCCGCCGGCGCCCTGGACTGTCAGGGCCTCGCCCTTCTCGAGCCGCAGCGTGCCGCCGGGCAGGGCGGGAAGCGTCATGCCCGGCGCCTTCAGCAGCGCCTTGGCGATGATGCCGTCGCCCCAGGGGCTGCCGCTCTGGGCGATGTAGAGCCCGGGCTTGTCGACCTTCGCCGAGCCCTTGCCGGTGGAGTCGGTCCATTCGGCGCGGCCGGCCGACTGGCTGAAGCGTTCGTCGACCTTGCTGCCGAAGGTCGTCGCGCCCCTGATCGTCCAGGCGACCGGCAGGCCGTCGGCGTTCGACCTGATGGTCTCGGCGTCGGTGGGGCCGCGGCCATTGTTCTTGATGTCGAAGTCGATGGTCGTGGTGTCGCCCTTGGTCTCGGCGATCAGGTGGCCGACCGCCTTGCCGCCGAAGATGGCGGTGAAGCTGGCGGTCTGCGCCGACGCCAGGGTCGGGGCGACGATGAGGACGGTCGAGGCGAGGGCGAGGGATCGGATGAACATGGCGACCTTAGATCACCGCCGCATTTGACGGTAAAGCTGGCCATTGCGAGCGCGGTGGCGACTGTGCTTTCCGGGCGACCCCACCCGGGAAGTTACGCGCAGGGGTTGCCCCGGGCGGGCGCAGCCTTCACCTTCCGCCCCTCTTTGAAAAACCGGTGATCCCATGGCCACCCCGGCCGACGCGGCGTCGCAAGACGCTCGCGGAAAACGCGCACTGACCGAACTGGCCCAGCTGCTGAAGCTGTCGTGGCCGGTGGTGATCTCGCGCCTGGGGATCATGGCGATGGGCCTCTCCGACGCCATCGTGGTCGGCCGTTACTCAGCGACGCAGCTCGGCTACCACGCGCTGGCCTGGGCCCCGACCAGCGTCATCGTGACCATGGCCATCGGCCTGCTCACTGGCGTGCAGGTGATGACCGCGCGCGCCATCGGCGAGGGGCGTCTGCACGAGACCGGCGCCGTCCTGCGCCGCGGGCTCTCCTACAGCCTGTGGATCGGCCTGGCCTCCACATTGGTGCTGTTGGCCGGCGGGCCCGCCTTCCTGCACGCCATAGGCCTGGAAAAGGACCTGGCGGACGGCGCGTCGAAGGCCCTGCTGATCTTCTCCCTGTCGCTGCCCGGCTACTGCCTGAGCGTCAGCGCCAGCTTCTGGATGGAGGGCCTGTCGCGGCCAGGGCCCGGGGCCTGGGCGATGTGGATCGCCAACGCCGTGAACCTGGCTCTGGACCTCCTGCTAGTGCCGGGGACCTTCGGCCTGCCGGCGCTGGGCGCGGTGGGCGGGGCCTGGGCCACGACGGGCGCGCGGACCTTCCTGGCGGTCGTCATGCTGGGCTACATCGCGATGATGCCGCAGGCGCGCGCGCTGGGCGTCTTCGACAAGCCGGAGCGCAACCGCGCCGCCGAGGCCGAGCAGCGGCGGATCGGCTTCGGGGCCGGCGCCTCCAACTTCTTCGAGGTCGCCTCCTTCGCCAGCATGAACGTCATCGCCGGCTGGATCGGCGGGCTGGCGGTGGCGGCGTGGGCCATCGTGCTCAACGTCGCGGCAATCGTCTTCATGGTGCCGCTCGGCGTCTCGACCGGCGCCGCCGTGCGGGTGGGACAAGCCTACGGCGCGCGCAATCCGGCCGGCGTGACGCGCGCGGGCTACGTCGCCTTCCTGGTGATGTCGGTGTTCGGCATCCTGATCTCGCTGGTCGTCTGGCCGAACTCGGCCTTCATCGCCAGCGCCTACACCGGCAGCGCGCTGACCCTCGCCATGGCCATCCCGGCGCTCGCGCTCTCGTGCCTCATGTACTGGCCGGACTCCCTGCAGGTGGTCGCCGCGGCGTCGCTGAGGGCGCGGGGAGACGTCTGGCTCCCGACCTATACCCACCTCGCCAGCTACATCGTCGTGATGATGCCGCTCGCCTGGTGGCTGGCGATCCCGCAGGGCATGGGGATCCTGGGCATGGTCACCTCCATCGTCATCGCCAGCGTCATCTCTGCGGGCCTGCTGCTGATCCGCTTCTGGATCCTGGCCCGCCGCGATGCTCAGCTCTCAGGCGTCTGACGAACGCCGCAACCGGTTCCCACTTTCGGCGGTCACCCGCTAGTTGGGCAAGGCGTAGGCCACCACCTTGTCGCCGCGCTTTGTGTCGACCATGCCGTGGCCGCCGGCCGAGATGACCACGTACTGCCGGCCCTTCCAGACGTAAGTCATCGGCGTCGCCTGGCCGCCGGCCGGCAGGCGGCCTTTCCAGAGCTCCTTGCCGGTCCTGGCGTCGAAGGCGCGGAGGTAGTCGTCCATCGTCGCCCCGATGAAGACCAGCCCTGAGGCGGTGGCGATGGGTCCGCCGAAGCTCGGGACGCCGGTATGCGGCATGAGGATCTGCGAGCCCGGCGCCAGGTCTCGAGTGCTGCCAAGGGGAACCTCCCACAGCACCTTGCCGGTCCGCATGTCGACGGCGTGCAACTGGCCCCACGGCGGCTTGTTACAGGGCAGGCCCCATGGGGAGAGCAGGATCTTGCGCCGCATGCCGTAGGGCGCGCCGTCCTGCGGCGAGATCTCAGTGTCGGGTTCGGCCTTGCGCGCGGCCTTGACCTTGTCGGCCGGGATCAGGGTGACCAGGTGCAGCGCCGCCGAGGTGTTGACGAACATCACCTGCCGCCCGGCGTCGAACGCCAGCCCGCCCCAGTTCACCCCGCCGCCGGTGAACGGGAAGAGGATCGATCCCTGCAGCGAGGGCGGCGTGTAGATGCCGTCGTTGCGGGCACCGGCGATCAGCTTGCGACAGGCTCCGCGGTCGTAGGGGGTGAGGCCGAAGGCGTCCTTCGCGGAGATCGACATGGGCGCGAGGCCCTTGGGCAGGTCCGGGAAGGGCTGGGTGGGCGACAGCACCTCGCCGGGCGCGCCCTCCTGCGGGACCGGGCGCTCGTGCACCGGGATCACCGGCTGGCCGGTGTCGCGCGCCAGGGTGAAGATCAGCCCCTGCTTGGTGGCCTGGATCACCGCCGGGGTGGACTTGCCGCCGTATTCCACCTGGCCAAGCGTCGGCTGGGCCGGGACGTCATAGTCCCAGACGTCATGGTGCGTGGTCTGGAAGCCCCAGGCGAGCTTGCCGGTGGCCGCATCCAGCGCCACGACCGAGTTGGCGTTGCCGCCGGCCCCCGGCCGCGCCGCGCCGTAGAAGTCCGGGCTGGCGCTGGAGGTCGGCAGGAAGACCAGGCCCCGCGCCTCGTCCACCGACATCGGGGCCCAGACGTTGGCCGCGCCCGCGACGAAACCCGGCCCGGCCGCGGCGAGCGGGTCGAAGCTCCACTTGAGCGCGCCGGTGCGCACGTCGTAGGCCCGAACGGCGCCCGAAACCTCCCGGACCCGCTGGTTGTCGTCGATCGAGGAGCCGACGACGAGGGTGTCGCGGACGATCACCGGCGGCGAGGTGATCTGCATATCGCCGGGACGGGGCAGGGTGACGCCTGCGCCGACGTCGACCACCCCGGCCGCGCCGAAGGCCGGGCAGGCGGCGCCGGTGGCGGCGTCGAGGGCGAACAGGCGCCGGTCGTTGGCCGCCATGTAGATCCGCTCGGCGCAAGGGGCGTTGGCCGGGGCCGTCGGGTCGCGCCAGTAGGTCACGCCGCGGCAGACGAACTTGTTCGGATAGTGGATGCTCGGGTCGATCTCCGCGTCGAAGCGCCAGAGCGGCTTGCCCGTCGCCGGGTCCAGCGCCGCGACCGCATTGAACGGCGAGCAGAGATAGAGCCGTCCGCCCGCCAGGATCGGCGTTCCCTCAAACGAGGCGTTCTTCATCGCCTTGCCCTTGGTCGCCAGCTCGCCCGTGGAGTAGGTCCAGGCGACCTTCAGACCGCGCACGTTCCGCGGCGTGATCTGGCTGGCGGCGGAGAACCGCTGGCCGCCGGCGTCGCCGCCATAGAAGGGCCAGTCGACATCGGCCGATGCTGCGGGCGGGTGTGGTGGCGAACAGGCGGCGAGTGCGAGTAAGCTCACGAGCGTCGCGGTGCGGGCCAAGGGAATCGACGTCATTGTGGAATCCGAGCCTCCGTTGAAGACGGCCGCACTCAACCATCAGCCAGGCGGGGGCCAAGAGCCAGGGGCCGAGCGGCGGCCTGCCGGTGACGGACGAAATCCTCGTGGGACGAACGGCGGCCTATCCGGGCTGAGCGGCGCCGAGCGCCGCGCCCTGGGGACCGGCTGGCTGGTGGCGCTGGCCATCGTCGCCCTGGTGACGATCTTCAACGTCCTCACGCGCAGCCATGATTTTCCTGAACGCGGTGTGCTGGGGCCGCTGATCGCCGAGGTCTCCAGTGCGCTGGTGACGCTGGTGGTCATAGCGCTGCCGGCGGCCATCGCGCTTTGGCTGCGACGGCGGTCTCCGCCGTGGTGGCTGTCGGCGCCGGTGATCGTGCTCGGCGCGGCGATCTATCCGGTGCTGCACGTTTCCGGATTCGTCGCGTTGCGGAAGCTGGCCTTCGAGGGCCTGCTCGGGGTCCATTATGAATTTGGCCAAGTGTTCGGCGAGTTCTTCTATGAGGCGGCCAAGGACATCCCGGCCTACGCCCTGAGCCTGACGGCCTTCTGGCTCGTTCTGCGCTGGTTTGCGTCGGCGGCGCCTCCGCCGACGGACCCCGCGACACCCGCCTGGTTTGACATCCGCGACGGCGCCCGCCTGGTCCGCGCGCCGATGGGCGAGATCCTGGCGGTCCGCTCCGCCGGCAACTACGCCGAGTTCCTGCTGAGCGACGGACGCCGCCCCCTGATGCGGACGTCGCTGGGCGGGCTGGAGGCGCGGCTCGCGCCGCTGGGCTTTATCAGGACGCACCGCTCGTGGCTGGTGAACTCCGCCTGCGTCACGGGCCTGCGCCCAGAAGGCTCCGGCGACTACGCCGTGGAATTGGGCGCGGTGGAGGCCCCGCTTTCGCGCCGCTTCCGGGAGGCCCTGGCGACCTTGCGGCCCTAACCGGGGATTCATTCGCGGGCGCCATACTGGCCGCATGGATCGGTCAAGCAGAATGCAGACGATCGCCCGCGCCCTGCTGTTGGCCGCCGGGCTTACCTGCGCCATCGGCATGGTTGGGCCGTTCCAGGGCGTCGAGCGCGCCTTCGTGCCATGGGACAAGGCCGCCCACTTCATGGCCTTCTACGGCCTGACGCTGCTGCTGTTTTCGGCCTTCCCGGACCGGCGCAGGCTGGACCTCGCGACGCTGGCCACCTTCGCCGGCGCAGCGATCGAGATCCTGCAACTGATCGAGGGTCGCGACGCCGAGCTCGGCGACGTCCTGGCCGACGTGGCCGGGGCCTTCGCGGTGTTCGCGCCGCTCTATCTGGATCAGGCGCGGCGGCCGCGGGTCGAGCGGCGCCAGGCCCGTACAGCGCCTGCCGCTATCGCCGGGACGGAGCTCGCCTAGCCCTCGGCCCCGAGGATCCAACCCTCTTCACGTTCCGCGTCCAGCACGACGTCGGCCGCCATGCTCTTGGCGGGTCCGAAGAGCTCGCCCAGCTTGTTGGCCTCGTCCAGCCGCGCGAAGTGCTCGGCGGTGGTGCGCACCTGGGT
>JBOHKZ010000509.1:0-14611 GCA_050729355.1 Phenylobacterium sp.
CCTTCCAGCAGAACGGCGGGCGGGCCAGCGCCTAGGCGTAGGCGGCGTCCGCCGCGGCGAAGTGCGCCATCTGGTCTGCATGGGCCTTCGCAAAGGACGGGCGAGCCGTGGCGCGAGTGACATAGGCGCGGCAGTTGGGATACTTCGCCAGCCCGTCAAACCGATCGACGAGCCGCAGGACGTCGGCCATCAGGATGTCGGCGACGGAGAAGGTCCCGACCAGCCATTCGCTTCCATCCAGGACCGCTTCCATGTGCGTGAGCCGGGCCTCAAGGAAGCCATCGAAGAACTTCCTGATCGGCGTTTCGTCGGTGTCGCCTGAGAACATGAAGAAGGACCAGGGCTGGCTCGCGGCCTCGACAGACGCCAGCGACGCGAACAGCCATTCCTTGGCGTCGCTGCGGCCGCGCCGATCCGTGGGCATCAGCTTGTCGCTCAGCTCGCCGAGGTGGAGCAGGATCGCCCCGCTCTCGAAAATCGAGAGGTCTCCATCGGTCAGCCATGGCGCCTGGCCGAAGGGTTGGTGCGCGAAATGATCGGGGCCCCGGTCGCGGAATGGCGTGCTCTCGACCCGATAGGGCAGCCCCGCCTCTTCCAGCGCCCAGCGCACCCGCAGGTCGCGCACAAACCCGCGCGGCATTTCCGGAACCCAGTCGAAGGTGGTGAGGGTCAGGTCGCCCATTCTGCATCTCCAAGGAACTCTGAGAGCTTGTCGAGGAGGCCGCTCCAGCCGGCCTCGTGACTTTTGCGCGCGTCTTCGTCGGGCAACTGTTCGTGGATCAGCGTCAGTTCCGTGCCGCCGTCGAACGGCTCAAGCCGGAAGGTGACCAGCGACTCCCGCTCCGGCATGCCCGGCCATTCCCAGGTGAAGACGAGCGTCTTCTCGGAAACCACGTCCCGATAGGTCCCGGTCGGGTTGTGCTCGTCGCCGTTCAGCAGCCGGAAGACGATGCTGAACCGGCCTCCCGGGCGAACGTCCGCCACGGCGCTGAGCGTCGGCCCGGCGTCCGGACCCCACCACTGAAGCATCTGCTCGGGCCGGGTGATCGCGGCCCAGACCCTGGCGGGCGGGGCCTTGATCCGGCGCACGAGGGTGACACTCGGGAGGGTCACTGCTCGCCGCCCTCTTCCACGAACGCGACAAGCCGATCCATGCTGGCCGTCCAGAAGCGCTCATACCGGTTGAGCCACGCCATCGCCTCGCGCATCGGCTCGGGCGAAAGGTTCACCGACACCGTGCGACCGGTCTTGGTCCGGGTGATCAAGCCGGCATCGGACAGGACATCCAGATGCTTCATCATGCCGGGCAGCTTCAGCGAGAACGGCTCAGCGAGCGCGCTCACCGACAACCCCGGCTCGTCCATCAGGCGCGTAAGGACGCCGCGCCGCGTGGGGTCGGCGAGCGCCTGGAACGTGCGGTCGATGTCTGACACGAAATACTTTGCCATATAGCGAAGTATTGGTTCGTCGTGCCGGCGATGTCAACCGGGCGCCGCCGGTCAGGTAGCTGGACAGTGGGAGCCGGTGTCGGCAGCATGGCGCGCGGTCCGGCAGCCCGAGTGCGCGCGTGAAGTTCGACTGGAACGATCTACGGTTTTTCGCCGCGGTGCTGGAGCATGGCTCGACCGCCGGCGCCGCCCGGGCGATCGGGGTCGACCAGACCACCGTCGCGCGCCGGATCACCGCGCTGGAGGCCGCCCTGGGAATCGACCTCTTCGAGCGCGACCATGCCGGCTATCGCCCGACGCCGGCGGCCGAGGTGTTGCAGCCGTCGGTGCTGGCGGTGGCCGAGCAGATGGCGCAGTTCGTTAGTGAGGCCTCGACGACTGCGCGGCGTGCCAGGCGGCGGATCCGGATCACGGGCGAAGACACCATCATGCGCAAGCAGGTGGTGCCCGCCCTCACCCGTTTCGCCGCCGAGCACCCTGACGTCCAGCTCGAGATCGACATCAGCCCGACGGTGCGCGACCTGCTGGCGGGCGAGGCCGACATCGCGGTGCGTGCGGGGCCCCCGCCCGAAGAGCCGTCGCTGGTGCGCCGCCGGCTGAGCGATTCGCCGTGGGCGATCTACTGCAGCACCGCCTATGCGGCCGCCCACGGCGCGCCGCGGACCATGGCGGAGCTTGCCGACCACCCGTTCGTGGCGCTGGACGTGGGCGTGGACGATATCCGCGCCTTCGGCCTCGAAAGCTCCATGCGGCAGGTGGTGACCGCGCTCTCCTCGGTGGAGGCGCTCATCCGGACGGGCGCCTGCGTCGGCGCCATGCCCCGCATCACCGCGGACGCCATTGCGGACCTGGTGATGTGCTTCCCGGCGCCGACCACCTCGGCCGTCTGGCTGGTCTATCCCGAGCGCCTGCGCCGAGCGCCCGAGGTGAAGATCCTCTCCCGCTTCATCGCCGAGGCGTTCCAGTAGCGGTCAGGCCTCGACCAGCACCTTCTCGCCCTGCTTTTCCCAGCGGCCCCACAAGGCCTTTTCCTCGGCCTTGGCGGGGATGACGGAGGCGTCCTTGATGTGGCCGTAGCCGCGGATCTTCTGCGGGATCTGGGCGATCTGGATGGCGGTGGCGAGGCGGTCCTGGGTGAGGCCCGCGAGCATCTTTGAGAGACCGGCCTCATAGTCCTTGATCAGGCCGCGTTCCATCTTGCGCTCCTCGCTCATGCCGAAGATGTCGAGCGGGCCGCCGCGCAGGCCTTTCATCCGGGCCAACACCGGGAAGCCCGCGTCGAGCATCCAGCCGCCGAACTCGATCTTCCTCGGGCGGCCGTCCGGACCCTTGCCGGCGATCAGCGGCGGGGACAGGAGGACCTTGGCCTTGCCGCCCTTGAAGGTGGCGTTGCGGTAGGCCTGGAAGCGGCCGTCCGTATACAGACGGGCGACCTCGTACTCGTCCTTGTAGGCCATCAGCTTGTAGAGGTTGACGGCCACGGCGCGGGTGAGCGCATCGGAGCCCAGCTTCGCCTCGGCCTGCCGCAGCTGTTCGACCTGGTCGGCGTAACGCCTGGCGTAGGCCGCGTTCTGGTAGGCCGTCAGTTCCTTGGTGCGGTGGGCGATCAGGTCGGCGAGCGGCATGGTCTCCGGAGTCGGCACGTCGTCCTCGCGCACGCCTCGCTCCAGCGGATTGTGCGCAGCCTTGCGGCCCAGTTCGAAGGCCTGGAGGTTGGCGTCGGCGTCCACCCCGTTCAGCTTGATGGCGCGGTAAAGCGCACGGGACGAGACCGGGATCACGCCCTTCTGCCAGGCGAAGCCCAGCATGATCATGTTGCCGTAGATGGCGTCGCCGAGGTTGTTCACGGCCAGGTTCTGGGCCGGCATCGCGTCATAGGACTTCACCGCCGCGGCGATGCGGCGGGCCTGGGCGTCGGCGTCGAAACGCACGTCGCGGTCGCTGACGAAGTCGGCGGTCGGCGCGAAGTCGGCGTTGCCGACCGCGATGGTGCGGTCCTTGGCGTAGAGCGACAGAGCGTCGGCGTTGGCCGCGACCAGCAGGTCGCAGGCGATCAGCACATTGGCGCTGGCCGCCGGCACCCGGCCGCCGACCACAGTCTCTTCGGTCTCGCCGATGCGGACGTGGCTGAACACCGCCCCGCCCTTCTGCGCCAGGCCGGTCATGTCGACGACGCTCGCGGCGCGGCCGTCCACGTGGGCGGCCATGGCCAGGATAGAGGCGACGGTGGTCACGCCCGTGCCGCCGACCCCGGTGAAGACGATGTTGCGTACGCCCTCCAGGGTCTCGAAGACCGGCAGCGGCGTGGAGTCGGCGGTCAGCGCAGGCATGGCCTCGCGGTGCGGGTTCTCGGCGCCCTCAAGGGTGATGAACGACGGGCAGAAGCCTTCCAGGCAGGTGTAGTCCTGGTTGCAGCTCGACTGGTTGATCTTGCGCTTGCGGCCGAACTCGGTGTTCAGCGGCTCGACCGAGACGCAGTTCGAGGTCTTGGAACAGTCGCCGCAGCCCTCGCAGACCAGCGGGTTGATCATCGCGCGCTTGGGCGCGGCGTCCATGGTCCCGCGCTTGCGGCGGCGGCGCTTTTCGGTGGCG
Source organism: Phenylobacterium sp. (assembly GCA_050729355.1). Classification (GTDB taxonomy): domain Bacteria; phylum Pseudomonadota; class Alphaproteobacteria; order Caulobacterales; family Caulobacteraceae; genus Phenylobacterium. The sequence goes on from JBOHKZ010000509.1 coordinate 4,041, forward strand.
CAGACCTGATCGTACAGCAGGACCGTGACCCCGGGGGTGTCGCGAAGCTGCTCCTGAACCCTCATGAGCTCGGAACGAGGCTTCACCTCGACGCCGGACGCGAGGTCGGTGACGGTCTGGTAGCGCTCTGGCTCGGCGGCCACGATGACGATCTTCTGGACGCCTTCGGAGGCGAGCTGGCGCGTGATCTGGGCCGGCGTGAAACCGCTCTCCGCCGCTTGCCCGCCCGTCATGGCGACCGCGTCGTTGAAGAGCAGCTTGTAGGTCATGTTCGACTTCGCCGCGACCGAGGCGCGGATGGCGAGCGAGCCGGAGTGGTTGTAGGTGCCGTCGCCGAGATTGACGAAGACGTGCTTCTCCTCGGTGAAGGGCGAGGCGCCCATCCACGAGAGGCCCTCGCCGCCCATGTGACTGTTCAGGTCGGTCTGCGGGTCGTTGAAGCTGGCCATGTAGTGGCAGCCGATGCCGGCCAGGGCGCGGGAGCCCTCCGGCAGGCGGGTCGAGGAGTTGTGCGGGCAGCCCGAGCAGAAGAACGGCTTGCGCAGCTGGTCGGACGACAGCGTCACCGCGGCCATCGAGGCGGCCGAGACGCGGGCCAGGTAGTCATGCACCCGGTCCATGTGCGGGCCAGGCGGCAGACGGTCGGCGATGGCCAGCGCCACTTCGGCGACCGACAGCGAGCCGATCTCGGAAAGCAGCGGGTGGCCGTGCTCATCGACCTTCCCGATGATCTTAGGCCTGGCGTGGGCCGGCAGTTCGTAGAGCGCGGCGCGGGCCTGGGTCTCGATCAGCGGACGCTTGTGCTCGATGACCATCAGGGTCTCGAGGCCGGCGGCGAAGTGGCGGATGCCGGTGGTCTCCAGCGGCCAGGGCATGCCGACCTTGTAGATCGCGACGCCCAGGTCGGCGGCCTGCTCGGAGGAGATGCCCATGGCCGCGAAGGCCTCGATGACGTCCTTGTAGGCCTGGCCCTGGCAGACGATGCCCAGGCGCGGACGGGCCGAGCCCAGCATCACCCGGTCGATCTTGTTGGCGCGGGCGAAGGCCATGGCGGCCGGGATCTTCTGGGTGCGGAGCCGGCGCTCCTTGTCCATCGGCTGGTCCTTCAGCCGGATGCCGAGCCCGCCGGCCGGCATGCGGAAATTGTCCGGCATGATGAACTTGTGGCGGTCGAGGCCGATGTCGATGGTGACGCCGCTATCCATGGTGTCGGCGACGGCGATCAGCCCGACCCAGAGGCCGCTGTAGCGCGAGAGGGCGTAGCCCAGGAGGCCGTAGTCCAGCACCTCCTGCACGTCGGCCGGCGACAGCACCGGCATCTCGAAGTCCTGGAAGGCGTATTCGGACTGCGACGGCAGGGTCGAGGATTTGCAGTTGTGATCGTCGCCGGCCACGGCCAGCACGCCGCCCTTGCCGTAGGTCCCCGCGAAATTGGCGTGCTTGAAGGCGTCGCCGGTGCGGTCGACGCCCGGCGCCTTGCCGTACCACATGCCGTAGACGCCATCGTACTTGGCGCCCGGGAAGAGGTTGGCCTGCTGGCTGCCCCAGACGGCGGTGGCGGCCAGGTCCTCGTTGAGGCCTTCCTTGAAGACCACGTCGGCGGCGGCCAGGTGCTTGCGCGCGCGGCCGGCCTGCTGATCGAGCCCGCCCAGCGGCGAGCCGCGATAGCCCGAAACGAATCCGGCCGTATGCAGGCCCCCCTGCTGGTCCAGCCGGTGCTGGTCGATCAGGACGCGAAGCAACGCCTGGACGCCGGTGATGAAAACCCGACCTTCCGTGAGCAGAAACTTGTCGTCGAGCGTCACTTCCGAGTGCCGCATCGCAATTTTCTTCCTTCTGCCCCTCGCCCGTCGCTTAGAAGATCATATAAGATCGCAGCAATTGCTTGCCAAAAGCGTGCCCCCTCCATCGGGTTCCGGGGCAAGAACCACGCGTGTGAGCACCATTCGGGGGAGGAAAACGTGTCTGAGGTCCTGGACGCCGTCGATGCTAAGATTCTCGACCTCATCCAGCATGACGCCGGCTTGTCGGTCGCCGAGATCGCCGAACGGGTCGGATTGTCCTCCAGCCCCTGCTGGCGGCGCATCAAACGCCTGGAAGACGCAGGCGTCATCCAGCGGCGGGTGACCATCCTTGACCGCGACAAACTGGGCCTGGGGTTCGAGGTCTATTGCACCGTGAAGCTCTCCCTGCCGACCAAGGACAACCTCGACGCCTTCGAGACCGCGATCACCAAGCTCTCGGAAGTGGTGCAATGCGCGACGGTCACCGGCGCGGCCGACTACGAGCTGCGGATCGTCACCCGCGACATGCACGCCTTCGACGACTTCCTGCGCGAGCGCATCCTGTCGCTGGGCCTGGTCTCCAACATCGAGAGCCGGATCGTCATCCGCTCGGTGAAGAACACCACCGCGGCTCCCCTTGGCCTGATCAGCCCCTATGTAAGTTCACAGAGCTAGCTCAGCCTGTTCCTCTCCCGCTTGCGGGAGAGGCTAGGTGAGGGCAATTGCTGAAGTGCAGCGGGCCGCGGCGCCTCACGCGCCGGCCCCTCACCCGACCTCTCCCCACGATGTGGGGCGAGGAGAAGGAGATGCGGAATGATCGAACTCGTCATCGACCAGCGGCGGAAGGACCTTGGCGGGTTCGAGGTGGGGCGGGTGCTGCCCTTTCATGGCCACCGGATGGTCGGGCCGTTCATCTTCTTCGACCACATGGGGCCGGCGGAGTTCCAGGCGGGCTTCGCGCGCAACGTCGACGTCCGGCCGCACCCGCACATCGGGCTCTCAACGCTCTCATATCTGTTCGAAGGCGAGATGACCCACCGCGACAGCGTGGGCCAGACGCAGGTGATCAAGCCGGGCGAGGTCAACTGGATGACCGCCGGGCGCGGCATCACCCATTCCGAGCGGTTCGAGACCCTGCGCGCCAACGGCGGCCGCATGAACGGCATCCAGACCTGGATCGCGCTGCCGACCGAGGCGGAGGAGACCGATCCGGCCTTCTACCACTACGAGGCCGGCGCGCTGCCCCACTACGAATCCGAGGACGGGCTTTCCGCGACGCTGATCGCGGGCGACGCCTTCCACGCCAAGTCGCCGGTGAAGGTCTCCTCGCCGATGTTCTACGTGCATTGGGCGCTGAAGCCCGGCGCCCGCGCGCAACTTGAGACCGAATATTCCGAGCGCGCGGCCTACGTGGCGCAGGGCATCGTCGAGGTGGATGGCCGCCAGTTCCACGAGGGCCAGATGCTGGTCTTCGCGGCGGGCCAGCCGGTGCTGTTCACCGCGGTCACCGACGCGATCGTCATGCTGCTGGGCGGCGAGCCGGTGGGCGAGCGGTTTATCGAGTGGAACTTCGTCTCCTCGTCCAAGGACCGCCTCGAGCAGGCCAAGGCCGATTGGCGCGCCGGCCGCATGAAACTGCCCGACGCCGACGACAAGGAATTCATCCCGCTCCCGCCGGACCCGCCGCCGTCCGCCAATCCGATGTCTTAGGCAGAGACCACTTTTCCATTGTCATCCCGGCCAAGCGCAGCGCAGAGCCGGAACCCAGGGGCGGTGCGCACGGCCCCTGGGTCCCGGCTCGGCCTTTCGGCCGTCCGGGATGACAGGAGTGTTTTGCGGAAATGAACGTCAGCGCCTTCGACCTTTTCAAGCTGGGGATCGGCCCGTCCAGCTCGCACACCATGGGTCCGATGACCGCCGCGCACCGGTTCCTGCAGTGGCTGGGCGAGCGCATCGATGCGACCGTCCGCGTCGAGGTCACGCTCTACGCCTCGCTGGCGCTGACCGGCCGGGGTCACGCCACCGACCGGGCGGTGATCCTGGGGCTGGCGGGGTTCGAGCCGCGGGGCCTCGATCCCGACGCCGCCGATGCGGTGGTGACCCAGGTCCGCGAGGCCAAGACCCTGAAGCTGGGCGGCCGCCGCGAGATCGCCTTCGACGAGGCGAGCGACCTGAAGTGGGAAGGCCGCACGCGGCTGCCGCAGCACCCCAACGCACTCAAGTTCGCGGCCTTCGACGCCGCGGGCGAGGTCCTCGCGGAGCGCGCCTACTTCTCGATCGGCGGCGGTTTCGTCCGCGACGAGGGCGAGATGGGGCTGAACACCCCGCCGGAGGCCGCGGCCCTGGTCGAGGTCCCCTACCCGTTCGACAGTGGCGAAGAGCTGCTGGAGCTGGCGGCCAAGGCGAGGCTGACCATCGCCGACCTGATGCGCGCCAACGAGCGGGCGCGGCGCAGCGACGCCGAGATCGACGCCGGCCTCGATGAGATCGCGGCGGCCATGTACGCCTGCATTCACCGCGGGATGCGTACCGACGGCGTGCTGCCGGGCGGGCTGAAGGTGCAGCGCCGCGCCTACCAGGTGCACCAGAGCCTGATCTGCGACGCCGACAAGCGGCTGGCCGATCCGCTAGCGGCGCTGGATTGGGTGAACCTCTGGGCGCTAGCGGTGAACGAGGAGAACGCCGCCGGCGGGCGGGTGGTGACGGCGCCGACCAATGGCGCGGCCGGCCTCCTGCCCGCAGTGCTCCGCTACTACGACCGCTTCCACCAGGGGACCGCGGCGGGACGGCGCACCTTCCTGCTCACCGCCGCCGCCATCGGCGCGCTCTACAAGAAGAACGCCTCGATCTCGGGCGCGGAGGTCGGCTGCCAGGGCGAGGTGGGCGTCGCCTGCTCGATGGCGGCGGCGGGGCTGACCGCGGCGCTGGGCGCCTCAAACGCCCAGATCGAGAACGCCGCCGAGATCGCCATGGAGCACAACCTGGGCCTCACCTGTGATCCGATCGGCGGGCTGGTGCAGATCCCCTGCATCGAGCGCAACGCCATGGGGGCGGTCAAGGCCATCGACGCCTCGCGCCTGGCGCTGCTGGGCGACGGCCAGCACACGGTCAGCCTCGACAAGGTCATCGCCACCATGAAGCGGACCGGCGAGGATATGAGTCACATCTACAAGGAGACCTCGCTGGGCGGCCTGGCCGTCAACCTGGCGGAGTGTTGAGGACCCTGTTCTTCAAGTCGCCAAAAACGGCGTAGAAAAAAGTTCGCAGCGTTTTGTCGGTCGTTGGGCCGGCGGTTCGTCGTTCCGGCGCATGGCAGGGTCGTCCGATCCGCCGCCCACCGAATGAAGGAGACGTGCAATGCGTGTGATGGTCGTGGTCAAGGCTACCCCCCAGTCCGAGACCGGCGTGATGCCGGACGATCCCTCGATGTTCATCGAGATGGGCAAGTTCAACGACGAGCTGATCGCCGCTGGCGTGATGCTGGACGGGGCCGGCCTGAAGGCCAGCAGCAACGGCAAGCGCCTGACCTTCAAGGGCAAGAAGGCCACCGTCACCGACGGCCCCTTCGCCGAGACCAAGGAGCTGATCGCCGGCTTCTGGATCTGGGAAGTGAAGGACATGGCCGACGCGATCCAGTGGGCCAGCCGCGCGCCGATGCAGGACGGCGACACCCTGGAGGTGCGGCCATACTTCGAGCCGGAAGACTTCGCCGGGCTGGTCCCCGACGAGATGGTCGAGCAGGAAAAGGGCTGGCGCGACGAGCAACTCGCCAAGGCGCCGAAAGCCGGTTGAGCGCGCCCGGACCCCAGACTGCGACGGGCAGCCGGCGCGGGGTCCTCGCGGGGACCGCCGCGCTCGGCGCGCTCGCCCTTTCAGGCTGCAGCCGGAGCAAGTCCTTGTCCCCAGCCTTCACTGTTGACGGCCTCGCCAAGCTCCGCGCCGGTCTTGAGCGCCATATCGCGCAGGGGTATGCGCCGGGCGTCGTGGCGCTGATCAGCCGAGGCGACCAGACCCATATCCTGCCGCTGGGAGCCAAGGCGTTCGGCGACCCGGCCCCGATGCCGCGCGACGCGCTCTTCCGGATCGCCTCGATGACCAAGCCGATCACCGCGGCGGCGGTGTTGATGCTCATCGAGGACGGCAAGCTCAGGCTCGACGAGCCGGTGGAACGGCTGCTGCCGGAACTGGGCGACCGCAAGGTGCTGCGGCGGCTCGACGGGCCTCTGAAGGACACAGTTCCCGCCAGGCGGCCGATCACGGTCGAGGACCTGCTCACCTTCCGCGAGGGCTTCGGGATCGTCTTCGCCGAGCCCGGCTCGACGCCAATCCTTCGGGCCATCGAGGAGCTTGGCATGACCGGCTTCGGCCCGCCCAACCCGACCCAGCCGTTCGGGCCCGACGAGTGGATGAAGCGCCTGGGAACGCTGCCCCTGATGCACCAGCCGGGCGAGCGGTGGATGTACACCACCGGCTCGGACATCCAGGGCGTGCTGATCGCGCGAGCCTCTGGCCAGACCCTGCCGGCGTTCCTTCAGGCGCGCATCCTTGGACCGCTGGGGATGACCGACACCGCGTTCGGGGTTCCGGAGGCGAAGCTCGGCCGCTTCGTGCCGGCCTATCGCCATGAGGACGGCAAGGTCGTCGCATCCGACCTGCCGAGCGCCAGCCGCTGGGAGCACGAACCGCTGTTCCCAGAGGGCGACTCCGGCCTGATCTCCACCGCCGAGGACTACCTGGCGTTCGCCCGCATGCTGCTGGCCGAGGGGGCATGGGGCGATAAGCGGCTGCTCTCGGACGCGTCGGTCAGGGCGATGACGACCGACCATCTGGCGCCGGCGCAACGCACCGACCCCGCCGCCGAGGCGATTCTGATGAAGGGCCACGGCTGGGGCTATGGCCTCTCCGTGGTCACCGAGCCCGGACCCGACGGCCTGCCGCTCGACGCCGTCGGCTGGTGCGGCGGCCTCGGCACATCCTGGGTCAGCGACCCGCGCAACGACCTGACCGCGATCCTGCTCACCCAGCGCGAGTTCGAGAGCCCCGACCCGCCCCCGATCCACAAGGAATTCTGGACCGCGGCCTACCGGGCGTTGGGGTAGGACCTAGGCGTCCAGAGCGACGCCCGATCAGGGGGGCTAGTGGATAACTCAATCAGATCCCAAACTCTGTCATCCCGGCCGTAGCGAAGCGAAGCGGAGAGCCGGGACCCAGGGACAATGCAGTGCGTCCGCCCTGGGTCCCGGATCGGCCTCCGTCCGGGATGATAGCCAACCCATCGCGGCCCCTCGGAAAAGCCAGCTATCGCACTACTTCTTCAGGTGGCTTTCGAACCATCCGACCATCGCATTCATGGCGTCGGTGGCGTACGCATCGGTCCTGGCCGGGTCGCCCTTGACGTAGAAATCGTGGTCGGCGCCCGCGTACATCTTCAGCTTGTTTTCGACCCCGGCCTTGTCGAGAGCCGCGTGCATGGCTTCGGCCTGTGCAGGCGGCACGCCCCTGTCGGCGTCGCCCTGCAAAATCAGCGTCGGCGGATCGCGGGCATCGACGCTGAGGATCGGCGACACCGACGGAATGAATTTGTCGTCGAAATCGATGGGGCTGGCCCTGAGGCGGCCCTGCAGGAGGGCGGCCATGTCGGCGGGCGGGAAGTAGGCGACGACGGCCGCGATGCGATTGCCTGAACGCTCCAGGGGATTGGTGGCGGCGGGGTCTCCGTCATCGGCCATCACGCCAGCGACGAGCGCCAGATGGCCCCCGGCGCTCGCGCCCCACACGCCGATCCGCGCAGGATCGGCGCCGTAGTCGGCGGCGTGCAGCTTGATGTGCCGCATCCCGAGCCGGACGTCAGCGACCGCGTCCGGAACTTTGAAGCGCGGCGCCGAGGAATGGTAAAGCGCGACCACGGTGAAGCCCTTGTCGATCAACGCCTGATAGCGGGCCTGGCGTTCCTCCGGCGGAGCCCATGACGACTTCCAGCCGGCCGACACCATGTTGACCACAAGCGCGCCATTGGCGTGCTTCACCGGCTTGAAGACGTCGTAGGTGAGCGCCATGCCGTCGCGGTGGCCGTAGATGACATCGCGGACATAGGTGGCTGTCTTCAGCTCTGCGGGCGTCGGCGCTCGAAGGGCCTTGCGAGGATAGCCGCTGAGCGGCGGGCCGGGGTCAGCGGGCGGCTGGGCTGGAACCTGCGCCACGCCGACGGCGCCGGCGCCGAGAGCCAATACGAAGGCGAGCGCCGCGCTCCAGAGCCTGTTCATAGACGGTCCCCCTGATGTTTTCTTTGGAGCCTAGCCATACGGAAGGCAGGGCGCCAACAGGCTCACCGCGCAATGTTTGCCTCCAGGTAGGAGTTGGATTTCTTCGGCGGACCGCTATCTCTACGCGGAGGCCGCGACGCCTCGCCACGGAGCCGGCCGCGTGACCAAGCCCATGAAGATCGACTTCGTCTCCGACGTGTCCTGCCCCTGGTGCATCATCGGCCTGGGCGGGCTTGAGGAGGCCTTGGCGCGCGTCGGCGACCTGGTCGACGCGAAGATCACCCTGCAGCCGTTCGAGCTCAATCCGGACATGCCGCCCGAGGGCCAGAACATCGGCGAGCACATCTTCGAGAAGTACGGCGCCACGCCTGAGCAATCGGCGGCGAACCGTGAGCAGATCCGCGCCCGCGCCGCCGAGGTGGGCTTCACCATCGCGGCCACCCCTGAGAGCCGAATCTACAACACCTTCGACGCCCACCGCCTGCTGCACTGGGCGGGCCTGGAGGGCCGCCAGCTGCCGCTTAAGCACGCTCTCTTCGAGGCCTACTTTACGCGTGGCGAGAACCCCGGCGATCACGAGGTGCTGGTCACCGCCGCCGAACGGGCTGGACTGGATCCCGCGGCCGCACGCGACGTGCTGGCCTCCGGCCGCTTCGCCGACCATATCCGCTCGTTGGAGCGCCAATGGTACGAGGCCGGCATCAGTTCGGTCCCGGCCGTGATCATCAACGATAAATACCTGATCTCCGGAGGGCAGCCCGCCGACGCCTTCGAACGCGCGCTCCGCTCCATCGCCGCGGAGTCGTAGCGGCGCCGCCACGCAGCTGGCCGCCGCGAGGAGGCAACGCCGCTATCCTCCCGGGTGGAGCCCCGGGGCTTCCTGGCCCGTGCGGGCGACATATTCCGAATAGCCGCCGCCGTACTGATGGACTCCCTCGGGCGTCAGCTCCAACACGCGGTTGGACAGGGCCGCCAGGAAATGGCGGTCGTGTGAGACGAACAGCATGGTGCCTTCAAAGTCCGCCAGGGCGGCGACCAACATCTCCTTTGTCACCATGTCGAGGTGGTTGGTCGGCTCGTCGAGCACCAGCAGGTTGGGCGGATCGAACAGCATCTTGGCCATGACCAGGCGCGCTTTCTCGCCGCCGGACAGGACGCGGCAGGGCTTTTCGACATCGTCGCCGGAGAATCCGAAGCATCCCGCCAGGGTGCGCAGCGCGCCCTGGCCCGCCTGCGGGAACGAGCCGTCCAGGGACTCGAAGATCGTCTCCTCGCCATCCAGCAGGTCCATGGAGTGCTGGGCGAAATAGCCCATCCTGACGCTGGCCCCGATGCCGACCGTGCCCTGGTCGGGCGCCGTGGCGCCGGCCACGAGCTTCAACAGCGTGGATTTCCCGGCGCCGTTGGCGCCAAGGACGCACCAGCGTTCCTTGCGGCGCACCAGGAAATCGAGGCCCTCATAGATCGGCTGGGCGCCGTAGCCCTTATGGATGTTGCGCAGGCTGATCACGTCGTCGCCCGACCGCGGCGGGCTCCTGAAGTCGAACTGGACCGACTGGCGGCGGCGCGGCGCCTCGACGCGTTCGATCTTGTCGAGTTTCTTGACCCGGCTCTGGACCTGGGCGGCGTGCGAGGCGCGCGCCTTGAACCGCTCGATGAACTTGATTTCCTTGGCCAGCATGGCCTGCTGGCGCTCGTATTGCGCCTGGCGTTGCTGTTCACCCAGCGCGCGCTGCTGGTCGTAGAAATCGAGGTCGCCCGCATAGGTGATCAGCGAACCCCCGTCGATCTCCACCACCTTTCCGATGGTGCGGTTCATGAAGGCGCGGTCGTGCGACGTCATCAGCAGCGCGCCATCGTAGCTTTTCAGGAAGGCCTCGAGCCAGATCAGGCTCTCCAGGTCGAGGTGGTTGCTGGGTTCGTCCAGCAGCATGCCGTCGGGCTTCATCAGCAGGATGCGGGCCAGCGCCACGCGCATCTTCCAGCCCCCGGACAGCAGACCGACGTCGCCATCCATGCGCTCCTGGCTGAAGCTCAGGCCAGCCAGCACTTCGCGCGCCCGTGCGTCCAGCGCATAGCCGTCCAGTTCCTCGAAGCGCGCCTGGACCTCGCCATAGCGTTCGATGATGGCGTCCATCTGATCGGCCTGGTCCGGATCGACCATGGCCGCCTCGAGCCTGGACATTTCAGTGGCCAGCGCGCTGACGGGCCCGACGCCGTCCATCACCGCGGCGACCGCGCTCTGGCCCGACATCTCGCCGACATCCTGGCTGAAGTAGCCGATCGTCATTCCGGGATCGATCATGACCAGTCCGTCGTCGGGCTGCTCCTGACCGGTGATCATCCGGAACAGCGTCGTCTTGCCGGCGCCGTTCGGACCGACCAGCCCGACCTTTTCGCCCTTCTGGATGCCCATCGAAGCTTCGATGAACAGGATCTGGTGGCCGTTCTGCTTGGAGATGTTGTCGAGGCGGATCATGGGCGGTCTGCTAGCGCGGGTGGAAGGAGAACGCCAGCCTTAGAC
>JBOHKZ010000510.1:0-14366 GCA_050729355.1 Phenylobacterium sp.
GTGAAAGGTTGACCACCGTGGCCCCCTCGAAGGGGTTGGCGCCGCTCACCACCTTCTCGTCGCGCGGCGGCGTGGCGGGCGGAGGCTCGGCGCGCAGGGTGAGCTGCGCGTCGCCGCCGGCCCGCCGCACGCTGATGCGCAGCGTCTCGCCGGGACGGTGGGTGGCGACGGCGTAGTTCAGCGACGCGGCGTCGACCACCGGGCCGCCGTCGGCCGAGGTGACCACGTCGCCCTGCTTCAGCCCGGCCTGTTCGGCCGCGCCGCCCGGCCAGACATCGGCCACCAGCGCGCCGGCGGGCCTGGCCATGCCTAGCGACTTGGCGATCTCGGGGGTCACGGTCTGGAGCCGCGCCCCGACCCACGGCCGGACAACGGCGCGGCCGCCGTTCATGGCCGTCTCCACCACCCGGCGCACCACCGGCGCGGGAATGGCGAAGCCGACGCCGGACGAAGTGCCCGAGCGCGAGAGAATGAAGCTGTTCACCCCGATGAGGTCGCCGTCCATGTCGACGAGCGCGCCGCCGGAGTTGCCCGGATTGATCGCGGCGTCGGTCTGGATGTAGGCGCCGGCGTCGCCGTTCGGATCGGCGGTGCGGTTGAGCGCCGAGATGATGCCGTTGGTCACCGTCTGGCCGACGCCGAAGGGGTCGCCGATCGCCAGCACCAGGTCGCCGACCTGGCTGTCGGTGCTCTCGTCGATGGTCAGTGTCGGGAGCTTCTCGCCGGGCGGGAGGTCGATCTTCAGGACGGCGAGGTCCGTGCGGGCGTCGGCCAACAGGATGCGAGCCGGGAACTCGCGGCGGTCGGCCAGGGCCACCGTGATCTCGGTGCCGCCTTCCACCACGTGGTTGTTTGTGACGATCACCCCGTCGGGGCGGACGATGACGCCCGAGCCCAGCGAGCCCTCGATGCGGTTGCGCGGCGCGCCCAGACCAAAGAGCTCCCAGAACGGGTCCACCTGCTGGCGGACCATCCGCTTGGAGGAGATGTTCACCACCGCCGGCGCGGCGCGCCTGACGACCGGGGCGAAGGACTGTTTCATGCCGAGCGCGCTGGTGGGCGCGACGCGGGGCGCGGGCTGGGCTTGGGCGACAGAGCCCATGGCCAAGGCGGCCAGGGCGGGGATCAGGACGCGATGCGCGCGCATAGTCACTCCGGTCAACGAACGAGCGTCACTTTCCCGGTTTTTCGGGCGCAAAGATGGCGCTCCTCCCCACTCGAGGAGTGGTTGGCTTAACATAGGGAGCCGCGACGGAAGCGAAAATCGAGGGGACTACTCGGCAGCAGCAGTCGCAACGCTCGCCGGCGCATGCCCGACCCGCACGGCCAACAGGAAGGCGCAGACCAGAAGTCCCGCCGCGATGAAGATCGGCAGGCCGGGCAGGTGCAGCGCCGCGTCGTCCCGCACCGCCCAGGCGAAGGTCAGGCCGAAGATCATCGGCCCAATCACCGAGGCGATCCCTTGCAGGCTCTGGTTGGCGCCCTGCAACTGGCCCTGCGCCTGCGGCCCCACGCGACGGGTCATCAGGCCCTGCAGACCCGGCTGCAGGAAGCTCATCAGGGCGAAGACCGGCGCCGAGCCGATATAGGCCCAGCCGTTGGGCGCGAGGCCGTAAAGGGTGAAGCCAGCCGCCCCGCCGAGCGCGCCCAGCAGCAGCGCTCCGCGCTCCCCGATCCGGGCGACCACGGGCCCCACGAAGAAGCTCTGCACCACGACCCCCAGGATGCCCGTGAGCATCATTGTCAGCCCGACCATGTCGGAGCCCCAGTGGTAGCGGAAGCCGGCGTAGAGCACGAAGATCGACGGCAGCACGGTGTGGGCCAGTTGGAAGAGGAAACCCACTGTCGCCAGGCCGAGCAGCTCGCCATGCGCCCGCAGGAAGGCGAGCGACCCCAGCGGATTAGCGCGCGCCCAGTTGAACTTGGTGATCCGGCGCTCTGCCGGCAGCGATTCCGGCAGGACGATGAGGCCATAGAACCAGTTGATGGCGGTGAGCGCCGCCGCGACGAGGAACGGCACCCGAAGCGCGAAGTCCCCCAGGTAGCCGTGCATGACCTCCCCCGCCAGGAAGCCTCCCAGCACCGGCCCGATCAGGAAGCCGAAGCTAAAGGCCGAGCCCATCCAGCCGAACGCCTTGGCCCTGTCGTTGGGCGCGGTCACGTCGGCCACATAGGCGTTGGCGGTCGAGAAGCTGGCCGCCGTCATGCCGTTGATCACCCGGCCGACGAACAGCCAGGCGAGGTTCGGCGCGAAGGCCATGAACAGGAAGTCGACCGCCAGGCCGCCCAGCGAGATCAGCAGCACCGGCCGCCGCCCGATCCGGTCGGAGAGCATGCCCAGGATCGGGCCGCAGAAGAGCTGCATCAGCCCCCAGGTGACCGCGAACAGCACGTTCCAGGTGGACGCCGTGGCGGTATCGCCGCCGACCAGGTGCTTGATCAGGTTGGGCAGCACCGGGATCATGATCCCGAACGACACCGCGTTCATCAGGGCGCAGGCGAACACGAAGCGGAAGGCGGCCTGGCGGCCCGCCTTGGTGGGGGCGACTTTCGGCGGTTGGTCCATGTGGTCCCTCGCGATTTCAGGCCGAGGCGCCGGCGCGTTTCGGCGCACGAGCCATGACCGTGATGGCGATGATGGCGGCCACGGCGTGGAAAGCCGCTGCCAGGAGGAAGGCAGAGCCTGGCACGCTCGGATGGCCCGGAGCCACGAACCAGGCGTAGGTGAAGCCGAACATCATCGGCGCGATCACTCCGGCCATGCCGGCCAGGCTGGCGTTCGCGCCCTGCAGCCTGCCCTGCTCGCTCGCCGAGACGCGGCGGGTGACGAGACCCTGGAAGCCCGGGCCGAAGAGGCCGATCAGCGCGAAGACCGGCGTCCCGACCAGGAACAGCGCCCCGCTGGGCGCGAGACCGTAGATCGCGAAGCCCAGGCCCCCGAACACCAGGCCCGCCAGCACCGCGCCCCATTCGCCCACCTTGGCGACCACGTGTTTCACCAGGAGGCCCTGGACGATGATGTTGCACACCCCGGTGAGCGCCAGGGCCGAGCCCGTCTGGGCCAGGGTCCAGCCGTAGCGGTTCGAGGCGTAGAGCACGAAGATCGTCGGCAGCACGTTGTGGGCCAACTGCAACAGGAAATTCACCGCCGAGAGCGAAAGCAACTCCTTGTGCGAGGCCAGGAAGCTCAGCGAGCCCACCGGGTTGGCCCTGGTCCAGGCGAAGGCGCTGCGGTGTTCGCGTTTCAAGGATTCCGGCAGGATGAAGAGGCCGTAGAGCGCGCCGATGAAGGTCAGGCCCGCCGCCGCCAGGAATGGCAGGCGCAGGTGGATGTCGCCGAGGAAGCCGCCGATCGCCGGCCCGACAATGAAGCCTACGCCCCAGGCCGCTCCGATCATGCCGAAGGTGGCGGCCCGCTTCTCCGGCGGCGTGACGTCGGCGATGTAGGCGCTCGCGACCGCCATGCCCGCCGCGGTGAGGCCTGAGATCACGCGGCCGACGAACAGCCAGCCCAGGGTCGGCGCGAACGCCATCAGCAGATAGTCGAACGCAAGGCCGAACAGCGAGATCAGCAACACGGGCCGGCGCCCGAACCGGTCCGACAAGGCGCCCAGGATCGGCGCCCCGAAGAACTGCGCCAGCGCCCAGACTGCCGCGAAGAGACCGATGTAGCGGCCGGCGGCGGCCGCGTCGCCGGCCTCGAAGCGCTGGATCAGTGGCGCGAAAACCGGAATGATCACGCCGAGCGACAGCACATCCAGCCAGACGCTGACCAGGATGAAACCCACGGCCGCCTTGCGGCCGGGCGGTGCGTCCGCTCCCGTCGTCTCCTTGCTCATCGCGTCTCCCCTGCGGGAACCATGAAACAAACCGAGAACTGACGCAACATCGTTAGGTCGCCGTCTCGCCGACCGAGGCGAGCTGGGCGCGCCAGAACTCCGCCAGTCGCATCAGCAGCACCTGGTCCGGGAAGCGATGCCGGGCGGCGCTTTCGGCCGGCACCTGGTCGAACCCTCGGTGCTCGACGCTGACCAGGGTCTCCTCCCCCACAGCCTCGAAGCCGACTTCAACCTCTGTATGAAGTTCGAGCGGGAAGTTCGCCTGTCGCCAGGAGAAAACCAGACGATGGGGTGGCTCCCACACGCGAATGTGGCCGATCTCGAAAGCCTTGCCGCCCTCCCGCGTTTCGATCAGCCGCCCACCCTCGCCGGGCTCGAACGACAGCACGCCGGGGCGCGGCGTGGTCTGGAACAGCGTGTTCGGCCGCCACCACGCGCCGATCTCCTCGACGAAGGCTTTGAAGGCGCGCTCGGGCGTCACCTTCACACGCAGGGCGACGTAGACCTTGGAGGTCATTTGTCCTGCTCAAGGTGGGCCTTGAAGGCCGCGAGCTGCTCGCTCCAGAGCCGTTCAGCCTCCTCAAGCCAGCGCAACAGATGAACCATGGGTTCGGGCCTCAGGGCGTAGATGCGCACGCGTGCATCGAACGCGGGGTGGGACTCTTCGACAAGACCGCTCTCGCGCAGGGTCTTCAGGTGCCGGCTCATGGCCGGCGCCGAGAGGTCGAGCTCGCGCGCCAGGTCGCCGGCGGCGCGCGGGCCGCGGCTCAGCAGGTCCACCGCGCGCCGTCGCTGCGGATCGGCCAGGGCGGCGAGCGTCCGGTCGAGCCCGGCGTGGGCGCTCATACCCATCCGGTGATCTTCAGTCCGCTGGCCGCCTCAGCCTGGTCGCGGCTCACCGTCTCGACGGTCTGGGCGACGGTCCAGATGTGGCCCTCCGGGTCACGGCAGCGGTAGGTGCGGTCGCCGTAGAACTGGGTCGCGGGCTCCACCAGGATTTCTGCGCCCGCCGCCCGCGCCCGTTCGCAGTGCGCGTCGATGTCCGTGGTCAGCTGGATGTGCACCGTCTGGGTGTTCTTGCCGCCGATCGACTTGGGGCTCTTGTGGTCGGCGGTCCATTCGTTGCCGACCATCACCACGGCGTTGCCGAAGCGCATCTCGGAGTGGGCCAGGCCGCCCTGCCCGTCCTCGATCAACATGGAGACCTCGAAGCCGAACGCCTGCTCCAGCCAGCGGAGCGCCGCCTTGGGGTCCTGGTAGCAGACCGCCGACATCAGGGGTGCGCGCCAGTCGGTCATCACACGTCCTCCAACGAGGTGCGGATCTTCATGCCGCTCGCGGCTTCCATCTCCTCGCCCGAGACCTCGCGAACGGTCTGGTTGAAGTTCCAGACATGGCCTTCGAGGTCGAGGGCGCGATAGGTTCGGGCGCCATAGAACTGGGTTTCCGGCTCGGCCGCGATCCGCGCGCCGGCCGCGCGGGCGCGCTCGCAATGAGCGTCGATCCCGTCGGCCATCTCCACTCGCAGGAACTGGCTCCCATTGCCGCCGAGGCTCAGCGGGCTCTTCATCTGCGCGCCGCCCAGCAGCGTGGCGCCGTCCCACACGCCATCCCACTCGCCGCTGATGCCGACAGGCGCGCCGCGAAAGGCCATCTCGGCATGGCCGACCCTGCCCTCGGCGTCGGTGACCAGCGTCGTGGTTTCGAAACCAAAGGTCCCCTCCAGCCACTTCATGGCCGCGATCGGGTCCTTGTAGAAGACGGTCGAAACGATGGCGGGGCGTTCTGCCATGGCGGGCCTCCTTCTCTGATCCCGCAATATTTAACACATATCGCAACTATTTCGTCAAGGCGCCCGCGACATCTGCCAGGCGGCCGTCGTTGGCCTCGGGCTTTACGGCGATCAGCCGGGCCAGCAGCGGATAGACGTCGACGTTGTCGAACCTGGGCAGGGTCACGCCGCGACGGAACGCCGGGCCTGCCGCGACGAAGACCGCCGCCATCTCCGGTGAATAGGGATCGTAGCCATGCGCGCCCCGCTCAGGCGTCTTCGGTTTGTAGTCGTGGGTGGTGATCGACCAGCCGGTCTGCGGCAGGCAGAAGTACGGCGGCACGCGCGGGTTCGCGCCGTAGTGATAGCGCTTGGGGATGTCCTGCTTCCTCCAGCACTGCATGTGCTCGTGGGGTCGCAGCAGGGCCTTGGCCACCTGCTCCTCGCGACCGGGGCTCGGGTAGAGGCTGAGGAACGCCCCCAGGCCAATGGTGCGCGCGGCGTCCTTGGGCAGCAGGTCGTCGTAGAAGATCTTCTCGTTATCGGGCGTGGCGGCCATCCCGTGATCGGCGACGATGACCAGGTTGGCGACGATGCCTTTCGCCTTCAGCCCCTCGATAAGACGCGCGATCGCGGCGTCGACAGTCGCGGCCGCAGCGTTCAGCTCAGGGGAATCGGGTCCGAAGTGGTGACCGGCGGTGTCCACGTCGTCGAAGTAGAGCGTGGCGAACCGCGCGCGCTCGGCCGGCGGAGCGTCAAGCCAGGCCAGCAGTTGATCCGTCCGCGCCTGCGCCGGCAGGCTCATATCGAACTGTCGCCACTGGCTGGGGCGCACGCCCTGGACCGCAACGTCGGAGCCTGGCCAGAACATGGTGGCGGTGCGGACGCCGGCGCGTTCGGCCGTCACCCAGATCGGCGTCGCCTCGTTCCACCAGCGCGCGTCAGCGTTGGTGACCTTGTCGGCCATCTTGAAGGTCACACCAGGGATCTTGGGGTCGAGCATGGTGTTGTCGACGATCCCGTTGCGGTCCGGGCGCAGGCCCGTGACGATCGCGTAGTGATTGGGGAAGGTCTTGCTCGGGAACGACGGCCGCATGCTGGCCCGCACGCCGTCCCTGGCCAAGCCCGAGAGCGCCGGCGTCACGCCGCGGTCCAGATAGTCGGACCGAAAGCCGTCGATCGAGATCAGGATCGTCAGAGGCGGCTGCGCGGCCATCTTCGGCGGCGCGGTGGCGCAGGCCGTGAGGGCGAAGGCGATGATGAGGGCGCAAAGCCGGATGCAGGCGGTCATGGCTGCAACCTAAGCCACAGCCGCAACGATTCGGCGCCTAGACAGACAAAAGCCCCGGAACCTGGGGCTCCGGGGCTTCGAAACTGCGGCGATGAGCCGAATGTCTTAGTCGGCGTAGGTCTCGGCCACCGGGCCGGAGTCCTTGCCCTTTTCGGCCGGGTCGCGGTCGACGAATTCGATGACGGCCATGGCCGCGTTGTCGCCGTGACGGTAGCCCGCCTTCAGCACGCGGATGTAGCCGCCGTTGCGGTCCTTGTAGCGCGGGCCGAGCACGGCGAAGAGCTTGCCGACTTGCTCGACGTCACGGACCGAGCTGATCGCCTGACGGCGCGCGTGCAGGTCGCCGCGCTTGCCGAGGGTCACCAGCTTCTCGACGAAGGGGCGGAGTTCCTTGGCCTTCGGCAGGGTTGTCACGATTTGCTCGTGCTTGATCAGGCTCGCAGCCATGTTGGCGAACATGGCCGTGCGGTGGGCGGTGGTGCGGCCCAGTTTGCGATGTGCGGCGCCGTGGCGCATTTCATATCTCCTGGGCCACCTGGACCCGCTGGACTGTCCCGAGCTGAGGGATCGTCCGACCTAATCAAGTCCCAGCCTGCTCCCGCCTGGGTCAACACGAAGCGCCGGGACCCTCCACCGCGGTTGCGGTTTCATCGGGTCCGGCCGCCGAAGCGGCCGGAGTCGGCGCGCGGAGCACGGAATGTGCTCCAATCTCAGATCCAAACTCCGCCAGGCGGAGTTTGGGGCGTCCTACATCTGGTCTTCGAACTTCTTGGCCAGTTCTTCGATGTTTTCCGGCGGCCAGTTCGGCACGTCCATCCCGAGATGGAGCGCCATGCCCGCCAGCACTTCCTTGATTTCATTCAAGGACTTGCGGCCGAAGTTCGGGGTGCGGAGCATCTCGGCTTCGGTCTTCTGGATCAGGTCGCCGATGTAGACGATGTTGTCGTTCTTCAGGCAGTTGGCCGAACGGACGGAGAGCTCGAGCTCGTCCACCTTCTTCAGCAGCGCCGGGTTGAACGGCAGTTCCGGCTTGGCTTCGCCTTCGACCTTCTTCTTCGGCTCTTCGAAGGTGATGAAGATCTGCAGCTGGTCCTGGAGGATGCGGGCGGCGTAGGCCACGGCGTCAACGGGGCTGACCGCGCCGTTGGTTTCCACTTCCATGATCAGCTTGTCGTAGTCGAGGCTCTGGCCCTGGCGGGTCGGCTCGACGCGATAGGCGACGCGCTTGACAGGGGAATAGAGCGCATCGACGGCGATCAGGCCGATCGGGGCGTCTTCCGGACGGTTCATCTCGGCGGGGACATAGCCCTTGCCGGTCTGGACCGTGAATTCCATGCGCACCTGGGCGCCGTCGTCCAGCGTGCAGAGCACGTGGTCGCCGTTCAGGATCTCGATGTCCGAAGGGGCGTCGATCTGGCTGGCGGTCACCGGGCCGGGGCCGGTCGCGCGCAGGGTCATGCGCTTGGGGCCTTCGGCGTGCATGCGCACGGCCAGTTGCTTGATGTTCAGTACGATGTCGACGACGTCTTCACGCACGCCCTCAAGCGAGGAGAACTCGTGCACGACACCGTCGATTTGCACCGCTGTCACAGCGGCGCCTTGCAGCGAGGAGAGAAGGACGCGGCGCAGGCTGTTGCCCAGCGTCACACCAAAACCGCGTTCGAGGGGCTCGGCCACCAGGCGCGCCTTGCGGGCAGCGTCGGCGCCGGTCTCGATTTGCGGCTTCTCGGGACGAATAAGCTCGTTCCAGTTTCTTTCGATCACGGATGGGTGTCCCTCGAAACGCAGGATCGCCGGCCGCAAATGCGGTCCGGCGCAGGGAATTACGGTACTTAGTTACTCAGACGCGCCGGCGCTTGGGCGGCCGGCAGCCGTTGTGCGGAATGGGCGTCACATCGCGGATGGTGGTGATCGTCATGCCGACCGACTGCAGCGCGCGAAGCGCCGACTCGCGGCCCGAGCCGGGGCCCGAAACGTTCACTTCCAGGGTCTTCACACCGTGCTCGGCGGCCTTGCGGCCGGCGTCCTCGGCAGCCATCTGAGCCGCATAGGGGGTCGATTTCCGGGAGCCCTTGAAGCCCATCGTGCCGGCGCTCGACCAGGAGATCGTGTTCCCCTGGGCGTCGGTGATGGTGATCATGGTGTTGTTGAACGAGGCGTTCACGTGCGCCACGCCCGAGGTGATGTTCTTACGCTCGCGACGTTTGACGCGCGCCGGTTCCTTGGCCATCGACTAGCTCTCTTACTTCTTCTTGCCGGCGATCGGCTTGGCCGGACCCTTGCGGGTGCGGGCGTTGGTGTGCGTGCGTTGGCCGCGGACAGGCAGGCCCTTGCGGTGACGCAGGCCGCGATAGCAGGCCAGGTCCATCAAGCGCTTGATGTTGACCGCGGTCTCGCGACGAAGGTCACCCTCCACCGTGAAGTCACGGTCGATGGTTTCGCGGATCTGCAGCACTTCCTGGTCGGTCAGCTGATTGACGCGACGAGCGTCCTCGATGCCGACCTTCTGCACGATATCGCGCGCCTTCGCGGCGCCGATCCCATGGATGTACTGAAGCGCGATGACGACGCGCTTGTTCGTAGGAATATTGACGCCAGCGATACGGGCCACGTGTAATCTCTCCAGGTCACGCAAGAGAAGCGCGAACGGCGCCCCGGCCCCACAGCCCAAAGGCACAGGCCGGTTCGTCCCTCGCGCTCTTTCGCGGAAGCGCTTCGTTATAGGGATCGTTGCGCTTCCGTCAACATCGGAAACGCCCATTTGTGAACGAGAAGGCGTCGGCGCAAGGGGCAACCCCCGCCGCGTTCGTACGCCTCACCCCCCGAGTCTGCCCCGAGTAGGTTAAGGAAAGCATGAGAGGGCGAATCGCGCAAATCACGGCGCTCGCCGCCTTGCACGCCTGACGTAGGCGCCTTCAGGTGGGCGCCAGGGACCGGGGGACTAGATCCATGATGTTGCGCAAGGTTGCGATGGCGGCCGCCGCCATTTTGGCGGTGTCGTCGCAAGCTCAGGCCAAGGACGTGGTGATTCACGCCGGCCGGCTGATCGACGGCGTGGGCAAGACCGCCCGCTCGCAGGTCTCGATCCTGATCCACGACGACCGAATCACCGCGGTGCAGCCGGGCTACGTCACGCCGCCCGGCGCCGAGGTCATCGACCTGAAGGCCGCCACCGTCCTGCCGGGCCTGATCGACGACCACGTCCATATCACCGCCGGCTACCACAAGGGCGACCCCATCCACACCGCCATGACGCGGACCAACTACGACGACGCCATCGAGGCGACGGGCTTCGCCCGCGACACGCTGATGGCCGGCTTCACCTCGGTCCGGGACGTGGGCGCGGACACGGGCGTGATCGTCGCCCTGAAGCGGGCCATCGCCAACGGCGTGATCCCCGGGCCGCGGATGTGGGTGGCCGGGACGCCGCTTGGTCCGACCGGCGGCCACGGCGATGCGCGCAACGGGCTCGACCCGGAGCTCGAGCACCCCGGCTGGGGCGACAACCTAGTCGACAGCCCCGAGGCCGCCCGCCGCGCCGTGCGCACGCTGAAGCGCAATGGGGCAGACCTGATCAAGATCATGCCGTCCGGCGGAGTGATGTCGATCGGCGACGACCCGACGCTGCAGCTCATGGAGGACGACGAGATCAAGGCCGTCGTCGAGACCGCCCACTCGCTCGGCATGAAGGTCGCCGCCCACGCCCACGGCAAGCAGGCCATCGACCGGGCGATCGCGCTGGGCGTCGATTCGATCGAGCACGGCACCTATGCCGACGCCGAGAGCTACAAGCTCTTCAAAGCGCACGGGACCTACTTCGTGCCGACCATGCTGGTGGGCGAAAAGGTGTTCCAGCACGCCAAGGCGCACCCCGAGGACCTCAACCCCTCGACGGTCGAGAAGACCATGACCGTCGTCCCCTACATGCAGAAGAACCTGCACGACGCCTACACCGCCGGGGTGAAGATCGCCTTTGGCACCGACACCTTCGGCATGTCGCGCCACGGCGAGAACGCGCAGGAGTTCGCGATCATGGTCCGCGCCGGCATGACCCCGATGGACGCCATCCTGGCCGCCACCGCCAACGCCGCCGACCTGATCGGCGACACGAAGGACATCGGCTCGATCCAGCCCGGCCGCTACGCCGACATCATCGCGGTGACCGGCGACCCCCTGGCCGACATCAAGGTGCTGGAAAAGGTTGGCTTCGTGATGAAGGGCGGCGTGGTCTACAAAGGCCAGTAAGACGGGCGTTGAAGCGCCGATCATTGATCGCTTGACGCGACTCTCCGCCCGCCGGGAGAGTCAGAGCCATGGACAACGATTTCATCCGCGGCCTGCCGAAGGCCGAGCTTCACCTGCACATCGAAGGCAGCCTCGAGCCCGAACTGATGTTTGAGCTCGGCCGGCGCAACAGGATCGCCCTCCCCTTCGCCTCGGTCGAAGAGGTCCGCGCGGCCTACGCCTTCTCCAACCTGCAGGACTTCCTGGACATCTATTACCAGGGCGCGGGCGTGCTGATGACCGAGCAGGACTTCCACGACCTGGCCATGGCCTACTTCCGCCGCGTCGCCGCCGACGGCTGCCGCCATGTGGAGCTGTTCTTCGATCCCCAGACCCACACCGACCGCGGCCTGCCGTTCTCGGTGGCCATCGACGGGCTGCTGTCGGGCATGGCGGAGGCGGAGATCGCGCTTGGCGTCTCATCGAAACTCATCCTCTGCTTCCTGCGCCACCTGCCCGAAGACGCCGCCTTCGCCACCCTGAAGGCCGCCGAGCCCTACCTCGACCGCCTGGTCGGCGTCGGGCTGGACTCGTCCGAGGTCGGCCATCCGCCGTCCAAGTTCGCCGGCGTCTTCAAGGCGGCCCGGGAACGCGGCTTGAAACTGGTCGCCCACGCCGGCGAGGAAGGCCCGCCGGCCTATGTCTGGGAAGCGCTGGACGTCCTGGGGGTCGACCGGATCGACCACGGCAATCGCGCGCTCGAGGATCCGGCTCTGGTGAAACGGCTGGCGGCGGACGGGATGACGCTGACGGTCTGCCCTCTCTCAAACCTCAAGCTCTGCGTCGTCGACGACATGACCGAGCACCCGCTCAAGCGCATGCTGCAACTGGGTCTGAAGCCGACGGTGAACTCCGACGACCCCGCCTATTTCGGCGGCTATCTGGGAGAGAACTGGTTGGCGGCGGCGCGCGGCGTGGCCCTGACGCGCGACCAGCTGGTCTGCCTGGCGCGCAACAGCTTCACCGGTTCGTTCCTGCCGCCGGGCGAAGTGGCGCGGCACCTGTCGGCCATCGACGAGTACGCCGCGACGGCCAAGGTCTAGGCTGAGCTCGTCGGGCCCCCTCGTCCAGACCGCGGCCGGGCTTCTGCTCGACGCCGAGGATAGGATCTTGCTCGGCCTGCGGTCATCCTGGAAGCGGGTGTGGCCCGATCTCTGGGACGCGATCGGCGGCCACCTGGAACCCGGCGAAAGCATTGAGGCGGCGCTGGTTCGCGAGCTCAACGAAGAGCTCGGCGTCACGCCGACGGAGTTTCGCCTGATCGGCTCGTTCCCCGAGCCGCGCCCCGACCTCTACGGAGAGGCGCTGCACCATGTGTTCGCCGTCACCGCCTGGGCCGGCGGCGAGCCGTCGAACGTGTGCGACGAGCATTCCGAGATCCGCTGGTTCACGCTCGAGCAGGTGCTGGCGCTGGCCAACACCACGGGCTTCGATTTTGCGAACCTATTCGAGCTCGCCAAGGCCGCGAGGTCTCGGGGCTAGGCGGCCGCTACCAGCGCGGCGCCGCGATTGCCGCGTCGATCGCCTGGGCCACGTCTTCGACCGTGCCCATGCCGTCGACCTCCACCAGCTTCTTGTGGTCCTGGTAGTAGGGCAGCAGCGGCGCGGTCTGGGCGTTGTAGGCCGCCAGGCGGACCTTGAAGCTCTCGGGGTTGTCGTCGGGACGGCCGCTTTCGACGAAGCGGCCGGCGATCCGCTTCATCAGCGCCTCGTCGTCGACCTTCAGCCGAACGACCAGGTCGATGCGCGAGTTGCGGTGCTCAAGCATGGCGTCGAGCGCCTGGGCCTGGGCGATGGTGCGCGGAAAGCCGTCGAAGATCGCGCCGCCGGACGCCTCCGCCTCGGGCAGGCGCTGTTCGATCAGTTCGATGACGATCTCGTCGGAGACTAGGTCGCCGCGCTCGATGACGCCGGCCACCCGCTGGCCGAGCTCCGAGCCGGAGGCGATGGCGGCGCGCAGCATGTCGCCAGTCGACAGCTGGACCATCTTGCGGGCCTCGACCAGGCGCTTGGCCTGAGTGCCCTTCCCCGCCGCCGGCGGACCGAACAGGATCAAGTTCATTTCCTGGAGCCCCTCAATCGGACAGCCCTCTTCCGGGTCCGCCGAACAACTTCCCTAGCGCCCGCGGTTTCCCCGCAGTTTGGATTTCTTGATCAGGCCTTCGTACTGGTGCGCCAGCAGGTGCGACTGGATCTGGGTCACGGTGTCCATGGTGACGCTCACCACGATCAGGACCGAGGTCCCGCCCATGTAGAAGGGCATGTTGTAGAACCCGATCAGCAGCTCCGGCAGCAGGCAGACGACGGCGATATAGGCCGCGCCGATCACCGTCAGGCGGGTCAGCACGAAGTCGAGATACTCCGCGGTGCGCCGGCCCGGACGGATGCCCGGCATGAAGCCGCCGTACTTGCGCAGGTTCTCGGCCGTGTCCTCCGGATTGAACACCACGGAGGTGTAGAAGAAGCAGAAGAACACGATCAGCGCGCCGTACAGCACCATGAAGAGCGGCTGGCCGTGCTGCAGCTGGCCCACGGCCGACGGCAGCCACTGCAGCCAGGGCGGCAGGTTGGCGGTGGCCGCGAAGCCCATGACGGTCGCCGGCAGCAGCAGCAGCGACGACGCGAAGATCGGCGGGATGACGCCCGAGGTGTTGATCTTCAGCGGCAGGAACGAGGTGTCGCCGCCGAACATGCGGTTGCCCACCTGGCGCTTCGGATACTGCACCAGCAGGCGGCGCTGCGAGCGCTCCATGAAGACGATGGCGACCGTCACCGCGATCACCAGCACGCCGATCATCAGCAGCCCGCCGCCGCTGATCGCGCCGGTCTGGGCCAGCGCGAAGGCCTGGCGAAGGTAGTTCGGGAACACCGAGACGATGCCGGCGAAGATGATCAGCGACACGCCGTTGCCGACGCCGCGGCTGGTGATCTGCTCGCCGAGCCACATCAGGAACATGGTCCCGCCGGTCAGGGTCGCCACGGTGGTGATCGTGAAGAACAGCCCCGGATGGTCGACGATGCCCTGGCTGGCCTGCAGGCCCATGGCGATGCCGAACGACTGGAACACCGCCAGCACGACGGTCAGGTACCGGGTGTATTGGTTGAGCTGCTTACGCCCCGCCTCGCCGCCCTCTTTCCGCAGCTTCTCCCAGGGCGGATAGACCGTCCCCATGAGCTGCAC
>JBOHKZ010000511.1:0-4320 GCA_050729355.1 Phenylobacterium sp.
GTCGTGAGCGACCTCGAAGTAGGCGTGGCCCTGGCCCAGCCGCAGATCCCGCCGCGTGGCGGTGAAGGCGACCCGGACCATGCTGTCGCCGTCCAGCGTCACCCGGCTGCCGTCAGGCAGGCTGAACGTACCGCGCTGGCCGTTCGCGGTGACGAGGGACTGGGCCGGAGCCCCGGTGCTCGCCACCGTGGGCTCGGGAGCCCCACCGCGCGGTGGGCTTCTCAGGAAGAGGCCCATGAGGGCGCCGGTCAGGACGACGAGAACGACCGCCGCGGCGGCCATCCGCTGGCCTGACACCGCTCTCGCCGGCCGCGCCTTGACCGCCGCCTGGCGCATCGCCGTCAAGAGGTCGTCATCGCCGGCGTCGTCGAAGGCCCGCCAGCCTGCTTGCGTCTGGGTCCAGGCCTTCGCATTGGCGTCACCCGACTCCAGCCAGGCGTCGAGCAGCTGGTCGTCATGCGCCGTCCCGCCGTCAGAGCGACGCACCGCCAGCAGAGCCGCCGCTGCGGCCGGCTCCATCGCCAGAAGTCGTTCAAGGCTGAGAACTTCGCGGATCATGACCTGCCCCCAAAGGTCGCGCCGAGGTGCTGGACCGCCCGGACCATGTGCTTCTCTACGGCGCTGACGGAGATCCCGAACTGCTCGGCGATCTCGCGATATCGACGGCCCTCCAGACGGTGGAGGACGAAGACCGTTCGGGTGCGCTCAGGCAGGGAAAGCAGGGCGGCGGTCGCCGCACGCAGGCTCTGCTTTCCGCTAAGCACCCGTTCGGGATCGAAGTCCTGCTCGCCGTGCCGGTCGGGGTCGAAGGGGACATGCGCATCGGCGCGCCGCACGCCTCGGCGGCGGCCGCGATCGGCCAGGACGCTGGCTGCAACCTGGAAGACATAGCCGCCGAGGTGCTCGACCGGTCGCGGGCTGTCGCGTGCGACGATCCGCGAGAACACCTCCTGGACCAGATCCTCGGCCTCGGAGGAGTCGGCGATCCTGCGGCGAAAATAGCCGGCGAGGGCCTGACGCAGGGATTCCGCCTCGCGCGCGATCGCGTTGCCGGAGTCGGTGGCGTCATCGCGGCCAGGCATCGCCGCAGCTTGCGGCGTCGCGTTTGCGAAATCCATCAATTGCGACGCGAGAAAGGCCATCAAACAGATGACGCAAGCGCGACCGAAATCCTCACCTGGGGAATTCAGAATTTTGCGGAAAGCGTCAGCTCGACCCGCCGCCGCCGGGCGTCGCCATAGTAGCTGTAGCCTGGCGAACCCACGAAACCGACCGAGGTCGGCCGCTTGTCGAGAAGATTCTGGATCCCGAACCTGACGTCCACTGCGTGCAATGCGCCGGCGCCGTCTCCGAAGTCGAACCTCCGCCGGGCGGCGAGGTCGACGTAGATCTGGGCCGGTATCCGCGACGGATAGAGCAGCCGATCCTCATTGGTGGGCGTGGTCGGGTCGGTGAAAAACGTGGTGTAGCTGGCGTAGTACTGGACGTTGAGGTCCGTGGTGACCCCGCCGAATGTCCATTCAACGCCGCCGTTCCCCCGCCACTCCAGTGGCCCATCGATCCGTCCGACCTTGCTGAAAATCGGTTGCCCGGGTCCGCGATACTGCCGGAAGGTCGGCTGCCAGGTGGCCGCGCCGTAGAGGCGGAAGTCGCCCCAGGCCGTGGTCGGCAATCTCCAGTCGAGCTGGAGATCGATGGCTTCGACCACGGAATGCCCGGCGTTGATGACGCTGGTGTCCATCGCAATGACCCGGCCGGCCGTGAATCCCGCGGCGGCGTCTGCAGCCGTCAACGGGGCGCGGATCACCCGATCCGGATACTCCGCCTCCGCCGCGAGTAGCTCCGCGGTCGTGAGGTAGAAGGGCACGATCTCGCCCTTCAGGCGGGTCCGTGAATAGTCCACGGAGATGCGCGGGCCGCTCCGGCCGCTCGGATTGACGACGCCGCCGACCGTCACGGTCTGGGCATGCGCGGACCGGACGCTGTGGGAACCGGCGGTGAACTCCATCCAGCTCCCCTCCGCCCCGACACGGCGGCCGCCCCGTTTCGTGTCGACGAGAGCATTCGAAGGGAACTCTCGCGCGAACGAATTGGTCTGCAGGTCCGAGAGCGAGGGCGGAAGCTCGCCTGTGGCGAGGCTCGCCCGCAGCATCAGCGCATCCGCCGGAAAGACTCGAGCGCCGGCGGTATAGACCGTCGAGCCGCGCCCGGTCGAGACCAGGCGGTCGTTGCTGGGACTGATGGGCGTGCCGTCGTCGGGAAGGGTGGTCTTGGTCCTGTCGTGCCGGACCGCGAGCTGCAGTTCCAGACCGCGCAGCAGGGGCGAGTTCGCGTCCTGGGCCCCGATCGGGGCGCGCAGTTCGGCGTAGCCCGACCGGATGCTTTGAGTCCGAGCGGGCAGCTCGAACGTGAGGCCTGGGCCGAACAGTTCGATCAGGACCGTGGAGGCCGGCACGCGGTCGCGCCACGCCTCGACGAGCAGGGTCGCGGTCAGCGGACCACCGGGAAGCGTGACCACCGGTCCCGCGAAACGCAGCGACGCCGCGCGGAGCTGATCGACCAGTTTGTAATCGAGGATCTGGGTCTGCCGGTAGGCGTCGGCGGCGGCGAACAGGGCCGACGTGTCGCCGAGGGGATCGACGGGCGGTAGGCCGCCGGGCCCTGGCAGACCTGACCCCTGCAGATATCCGAATGAGGGCTGCGCGGAGTTGTCCAGGCGCTCGACGCTGGATCGCGTCCGGCCCACGGTATAGTCGCCCGACGCTCTCCAGCCGCGCGACAGCTCGGCGACAAAGCCGCCCGTCAGGCGACTCGTGGTGGTCTCGGCATTCCCCGAGACGCGGCTGCCGGGCCTCGGAAAACGAAACTCCACGAACTGCCCGAACGGATTTCCGGGCGCCGCGGGCGGCACCGCATTGGGAAGCGAGCTGAGACTGGCGCCCTCCAATTCTCCGCGGTTCTTCAAGACGAAGCCGTCCATGAAGACCTCGAGCCGCGACCCGAACCGATGGCGGATATTGAGGAGCCCGGACGACACACGCGGGGTCACGACCAGCGTCGTTGGCGCGACGAGGTCCCGAGATGGAAGCGCCAGCGGAACCTTGCCGGCGTTAGCCAGCAGGACCGCGGCGCGTTCCGCGGCCGTGCCGCTGAAGTTCAGGGGCAGGAACGTGTACTCCGAGTTCAGCGGCGTCCCGCCCAACTCCGGGTCGAGCGTCAGGGGGCCAGACCGGCTGAGGACGATGACGCCGTTGGTGGCGAACGCGCCGAAGGCATACCGCAGGGGGTCGGCGGCGAACTGGACGCGTCGGGCGCGGGCAAGATAGTCGCGCTGGTCCTCGTAGAGCGGCTGGCTCGCGGCATGGGCCACGTAGACCATGACGTCGGTCTTGCCGTCGTCAGGGGTAAAGCCGAGCCGCGCCTCGATCCGGGCGTACGCCGCGTCCCCCCGGTCGGTGATGCCCGAGGTCGCCGTCAGGTCGGCGCCGCGGTAGTCCCGCCGCAGGATCACATTGACGACGCCGCCGACGGCGCTCGGCCCATAGATGCCGCCCGCAGCCGAGGTGAGGGTCTCGACCCGCTCGATGGCTCCAAGCGGAATACCGTTGACATCGGCCTGGTCGAATTCGCCCTGCGGCGACGGCACGTTGGGCATCCGATGACCGTCGACGAGCACCAGCGTGGCGCTTGACCCGAAACCGCGAAGGTCGATCGCCGACCTGGGAGGTCCGGCTTCCTGGGCCGGCGCCGACACCTGCGCGTTGGCCGGCTCGCGGGCCCGCATGAACTCCTCGACGTTGCCGCGATGCGACGCCTCGAGGTCTGCGTAGCTGGCGATCTTGTAGGGCTGGATGTCGTTCGCCGATCGCCGGATGTCGACGTTCTGGGTGCGGCGCCCGATCACCAGCAACTCCGAGATGGCGCCGTCGCCGACCTCCGATACCCGCACAAGGGGAATCGCGAACAGCACGAAGGCTCCGTCGGCCGTCCGGCGGTAGCCGACCCCGGTCCCGGCCAGCAGCTTCGCCAACGCGGCGTCCACCGAAAGCCGTCCCCGGATGGGCGGGGCGTTCAGCCCGCGCACCAGTTTGCGGTCGAACAGCAGGTCGACGCGGGCTTGACGCGCCAGGTCCGACAGCGCCGTCGCCATCGACGCCTCACGGATATCCAGCGAACTCGGAGCAGCCAGGCTGGGCGTCGCTGCGACCGCCAATGCCATGGCATAGAGCGCTGGCAGAAATGCACGACCTCCCACGCGCCGTCCCTCGGCCTCACTGAGATATCGTTGGTATCAGACGCTTTGAGCGATGTCCCGACACC
>JBOHKZ010000512.1:0-5533 GCA_050729355.1 Phenylobacterium sp.
TCAGCTGCCGCGATAGGTCGAGTAGGCGAACGGGCTGACCAGCAGGGGCACGTGATAGTGCGCGCCGGCGTCGGCCACGCCGAACTCGATGGCCACGGTCTCCAGGAACGCCGGCTCGGGCAGGGCCACGCCGAGGCCGCGGTAGTAGGCGCCGACGTCGAATTCGAGCCGATAGGCGCCGGCCTTCAGCGCCTCGCCGCTCAGCAGCGGAGAATCACAGCGCCCGTCGGCGTTGGTCACCGCCCGTACGATCGCCTTTCCCGCCTGCAGGAGCCGCAAGGCGACGCCTGCCGCCGGCCGGCCGTGCATGGTGTCGAGCACATGTGTTGTGAGACCGCTCATTTCGCCGAGAGTCGGCCCAAGGGACGGGAATTGCAACTGACGCAAGGGCTTGCGAGGCTGCGTGCCGCGCCAAGCCTGCTATGCGGTCAGACATGCCCGACAAGACCTATCCCCGCGACCTGATCGGCTACGGTTCGAACCCGCCGCACGCGGACTGGCCGGGCGGCGCGCGGATCGCCGTCCAGCTGGTGCTGAACTACGAGGAAGGCGGCGAGATGAGCGTCCTGCACGGGGACGGCGCCTCCGAAAGCTTCCTCTCCGACATGATCAGCCCGGCGCCCGTTTTCGGCGCGCGGCACATGAGCATGGAGCAGATCTACGAGTACGGGTCCCGCGCAGGCGTCTGGCGGCTGCTGCGGCTCTTCGAGCGCTGCGGGGTGCCGGTCACGGTGTTCGGCGTCGCCATGGCGATGGAACGCAACCCGGCCGTGGTCGAGGCCTTCCTGGAGGCCGGCCACGAGATCGCCTCGCACGGCTGGCGCTGGATCAACTACCAGGACGTGCCCGAGGCCGTGGAGCGTGAGCACATGAGCCGCGCCATCGAGATCCACACCAGCCTCACGGGCGGCCGGCCGCTGGGCTGGTACACTGGCCGCACCAGCCCCAACACGCGGCGGCTCGCGGCGGAGGAGGGCGGTTTCCTCTATGATGCCGACGACTATTCCGACGACCTTCCGTTCTGGACGACCGAGGCCGGCAAGCCGCACCTGATCGTGCCCTACACCCTTGAGGCCAATGACATGCGCTTCTCGGGTACGGGCCTGAATACCGGCGAGCAGTTCTTCTCCTATCTGAAGGACGCCTTCGACGTGCTCTACGCCGAGGGCGAGGAGAGCCCGAAGATGCTGTCAGTGGGCTTGCATTGCCGCATCGTCGGCCGGCCGGGAAAGATGGCGGGCCTCGAGCGGTTCATCCGCTATGCGCAGAGCCACCAGGACGTCTGGTTCTGCCGGCGTATCGAGATCGCCAGGCATTGGCGGGAGCGGCATCCGCATGCGGCCTAGCGCGCTGTCCCACACCCAGTTCGTCAGCCGGTTCGGGCCGGTCTACGAAGCATCACCGTGGGTGGCGGAGGCGGTTTGGCCCGCCGTCGAGGACGGAAACCTCGACGAGCCGACGGCCCTGGCGAAGGCGATGCGCGCGGCGGTGGACGCGGCGCCGCGCGAAATGCGGCTAGGGCTCATCCGCGCCCACCCGGAACTGGCCGGCCGAACCCGGATGGCCCAGGCCTCGATAAAGGAACAGTCGGGCGCCGGCCTCGACCAGTGCTCACCGGCCGAGTTCGAGGCCTTCCAGCGCCACAACGCCGCCTACAACGGCCGCTTCGGCTTCCCCTTCATCGTGGCGGTGAAGGGCATGAGCCGCACCGATATCCTGGCCGCCTTCGAGGCGCGCCTAGCCAACGATCCCGAGACGGAGTTCGCCACCGCGATCGACCAGATCCACCGCATCGCGGGCTTCCGGCTCGCCGACCTGTTTGAGAGCAACTGACGTGTTCGACGACCTGCGCCGCCGCTACGTTGACCTCGCCCAGCCCCGGTTGGGATCGGAGGTCGTCTTCGCCACCGACGATTTCTTCGCGGACAAGGCGCGGCTGATCTCGCCGGAGCCGCCGGTATTCGTCGTCGGCAAGTACGACGACAACGGCAAGTGGATGGACGGCTGGGAGAGCCGCCGCAAGCGCGTGGAGGGGCACGATTGGTGCGTTGTGAAGCTGGGCGTGCCGGGCGCCGTGGCGGGCTTCGAAATCGACACCAGCCATTTCACCGGCAACTACCCGCCAGGCGCGGAAGTCGAGGTCTGCCGCTCGGACGAGGCGATCCCCAGCGATGACGCCGGCTGGGTGAAGGTGACGCCGCGCCTGGACCTCAAGGGCGACGACCGGATCTATGTCCAAATCGAGCACGCCGAGCCGGTCACCCACGTCCGGCTGCATATCTACCCCGATGGCGGCGTCGCGCGCCTGCGGGTCTGGGGCCGGGTGCTGCCCGACTGGACCAAGGTGGCCGACGGGGAGGCCATTGACCTCCTGGCCGTCGCCAACGGCGGCCGAGGGATCGTCGCCAACGACGAGCACTATGGCGCGGTCGGCAACCTGACCGCCCCCGGCCGCGGCGTGAACATGGGCGACGGGTGGGAGACGCGGCGTCGACGCGAGCCCGGCCACGACTGGTCGGTGCTGGAACTGGGCACCTTCGGCCGGGTCGAGGAGGTCGTCGTCGACACCTGCCACTTCAAGGGCAACTACCCCGACCGGTGCTCGATCCAGGCGTCCGCCCGGGCGCATGGTTCGCCCGACGAGATCGCGGTGCAGGCGGAGAGCTGGCCGGTGCTGTTGCCGGAAGTGAAACTCTCCGCCGACCACGTGCACACCTTCCGCGACGAACTGGCGGCGCTTGGCCCCGTGAAGTTCGTGCGGCTGAACATCTTCCCCGACGGCGGGGTCAGCCGCCTACGGGTGATCGGCAAGGTGGCCCGTTAGTCGCCGAAGCCGACCTTATCTTCGCGCCGTCATCGCCGTGTAGATCTCCGCCCGGGTCAGGTTGCCGTTGTGATTGACGTCCAGCTTGGCGAAGCGAGCTGCTGAAGCCGCGTCAATCTCGGCGGGGGAAATCGAGCCGTCCTTGTTGGCGTCTATGATGTCGAACAGGCCGGCCTGGCCGATAGCGCCGCCGTCATAGCCGGATTGGACGACCGCGATCCGCAGCGCTTCGGCGGCCCCGGTCCACTCGGCGCGGCTGATGGCGCCATCCTTGTTGGAGTCGGCGCCCATTAGGAGGTTGCGGCGGGCGGTCTGGTACTCGGACTGGGAGACCTTGTTGTCGCCGTTGGTGTCAGCCGGCAGGTCCGAGTGCAGGAACGCCTTTGCTTCCGTCATGCTGACGAAACCATCGTGGTTGGTGTCCGCCCTGGCGAAACGCATGGCGGCGGCGGCGTCCATCTCGGTGGGCGTGACCGTTCCGTTCTTGTCGGTGTCCAGCATGTCGAAGACGCCGAGATCCGTGAGTTCGCTGCTGTCGACGCCTGTCGCGGCGAGGTCGTTCCGCACCTTCTTGGCGCCCGCCGTCCACTCCGTCCCGCTGAGGACGCCGTCCCGGTTGCTGTCATAGCGCAGCAGGAAGGTACGCCGGGCGGTCTGGTATTCAGCCAGGGAAAGCTGGCCGTCCTTGTCGGTGTCGGCAAGGAAGTGGCTGGGCCCTTGCCGTGCAGGCAGCTGCGCCTGGACGGCCGCAGGCACGCTGAGCGCGAGTAGGGCGACAAGTGCGATTGATCTCATCGGAGCATCCTTCAACCTGGAGTGGGTAGAACGCACTCGGCCCAACACGGTGGACCTTGCTGATGCTTCTCGCCCCATGAGAACAGCTGCGACATCGGGTCAATGCCGGAGTGCAGCTCCAAAATCGCGCGAGGTGCCGAGGGCGAACACCGCGGAACTCGTAGAGAATTTCGCGGGGCCAGCTGCGGGTTAACTCTGCGGCGAACTCCAGGACGTCCTACGCGCGGCGGTTTTCACGACGGGCGAAGCAACGTCAGGCAGGCGCGCGGGTCCCGAAGCGTTCGGCCGAGCGGGCCCGAGCTTTCTGCGCCTCGGTTTCGCGGTCGCGCGGCGGCGCCTGGGTTTCGAGGTCGTGAAGCAGGCGGTGGCCGGCCTGGAACACCTCCTCGATCGCCGCGTCGAAGGCCGCCTTGTTGGCCTTGGACGGCGTATTGAAGCCACTGAGCTTGCGCACGAACTGCAGCGAGGCCGCGCGGATCTCCTCGTCGGTCGCCGGCGGCTCGAAGTTGAACAGTGTCTTGATGTTACGGCACATGTCGGGGCCTCCGTGATGGCCTTAGATTAGAGCGGCCGGGCGCAGGCTCAAGGGCGGGAACGCCTCGCCGGTAGGGTTGCACCCGAGTGCGGAGTTACTCGGCCGGGGCCTACAAGGCCGCCTCTTCCAGGAAGGATGGCGGACAATGGAAAAGATGGTGGGCCTGTTGGCGGCCCTGGCGACAATCGGCGCCCCGCTGGCGCTCGGCGCGCTCCCGCAGAGCGCCCAGGCGCAGACGCGGGGAATGGAGAACCGGGACGATCGGCGCGACACGCGCCAGGACTCCAGGTCGGAGAAACAGGCGTGCAAGGCCGGCGATGAGAAGACCCGGTCTGAGTGCCGGCAGACGAAACGCGACGTGAAGCAGGACGGTCGGCACAACACGCCGAACTCGAACTCCACGACCACCAACCCTCATTGAATTCACGCGCGGCGGGTTGAGGTGGACGGGCTCGGGGCGCTCATTCTCCCCCTGAGCGCTCGGCCGCCCGTGCGCCGCCCAGAATACCGCTCATGGCGTAGTTCCCTTCATGGCAGGCGAACTCGTAGATCTGGTCCTTGCCGGCGTTGAGGCTCATTTCGGCCCGCCACGGACGGCTGTAGTAGGCCGGGTCCTCGACCTGGAATTCGTAGAAGATCTGATCCTGGGAAACCCGGGTGAAGCGCTCGGTCACCCGACCTGTGGGTGAGAGGTAGATGGGGCCGGTCTTGCCCTGCTCCGGGTTCACATTGACCGTCTCGACTACCAGGGTGTCGCCGTCCCACCAACCGACGCTGTCGCCCAACCAGGGATGCAGGGCGGCGGGGCCGTGGCCGGCCTGGCCGGCGGCCTTGTCGCTGAAGATCGGGATTGTGCGGACGTCGTGGACCATCTCGACCAGGATCGCCACGGAGCCGGGCGTCTGCACGATCTGATAGTTGTTGTTGTAGAGGTTGTTGAGCATCCCCGGCCCGCCTGAGCCCCGCGAGGAGATCAGGCAGCGGTCCCAGGGCATGAGGGCCTCGGGGCCGGCCGCCTGGTCGGTGTGGCGGGCGGCGTTGTCGCGGCTCACCATCTGTCGCCCGGCCGCGGACAACGGCAGTTGCCCGTCCTCAGGGTCGACGATCCAGGAGGAGCGGAACTGCCCCTTGACGGAGGCCAGTGAGTTCCCGCCGTCAGCCCAGAAGCTGTTGTAGCCCTGCCCGATGGCGCCGATCGCCGGAAGCGGTCGGTCAACGGAGGCCGAAGGCGCGCCGTCCGTCTCGATACTGCGCGCGACGGCCTTGGCCATGGCTTCGGCCTGAGCCCGGCTGACCACGAGGGGCTGACCCGGCGAACGCGTCAGCCGGGTCAGCGAGGCGTTGCTCCAGGCGCCGGAGAGGTCGGGGTGGCCGTCGGC
>JBOHKZ010000513.1:0-10643 GCA_050729355.1 Phenylobacterium sp.
CTGTCGCTCCGACCATCGCAAAATCACGCACTAGCTGATTTTCGAGGGCGGTTTTCGAGACATAAGCCAAAGGCGCACCTGCTGCGCCCAGGCCTCGTAGGCGGCGCCGGTGAGGTGCAACCCGTCGAGGGACGCGACCATGTGCGGCTGCACGGTCTGCTGGACATCGAGGTAGTCGCAGGCGCCTGAGCGGCAGAAGGCCGCGTTGGCGGCGTTCAGTTCGGCGATCCGACCATCGACGTCAGGGTTGGAGCGGAAGAGCACCGATTCCACGACCACGCGGCCCGGAAGCGCCGCCACGATCCGCCGCGTATTCGTGGCGACCTCGGCGACCGGAACCTTGATGCCGAGATCGTTGGTCCCGATCATCAGGAACACCACCTTGGCCGAACGAGGAACGCCGGACACCCGGGCCAGCACGCCGGCGCTGGTGTCACCTGGCACTCCGCGATTGGCGACCGGCTCGCCCAGCAACTCGGACCACTGCCCCCAGGCGGTGATGCTGTCGCCCAGCATGACCACGGTCGGGCCGTCAGGCAGGCGCGCGAAGTGGTCCACCTGCATGCGGTAGACGGGGCTCGCGGTTATGTCGGGTATAGGTTGGCGCAGGCGAGCCAGACGCGGGGCGACCGCGCCGGCGACAAACGCGACCGCCGCGACGACCACCAGCCACCACGCCCGCACCCGCCAACTCATCGCGATCAAGCTCCCCTGCCCGGGCGAACCGGGCCAGCGCCGCCGTCTACGCCGTCAGGCCTTCAACAGCTTATCGAGCCGCGACTTGGCGGCCTCGAGGTCCTGAAGCGCGTCGAGAAGCCCGTCGCGGCCGGCGGCGTCCACTGGAGCGGATTGTCCGGCGTGGGGCGGTTCGACCCCCTCGCCTTCTCCGGCGGCCACCAGCCTGCGGACGCCCTGTTCGCGGTGCAGGCGCTGGACGCCCTTGATGGTGTAGCCGTCGTCATGCAGCAGTCGGCGCACGCCGCGCAGCACGGCGATGTCGGCGGGCCGGTAGAACCGGCGGCCGCCAGCCCGCTTCATGGGCCGGATGAAGGCGAACTTGGTTTCCCAGAACCGCAGGACATGTTGCGGCACGTTGAGCTCATCGGCCGCTTCGGAGATCGTCCGAAAGGCTTCTGGGCCCTTTGCCACGGCCTAGGTGGTCCTCACCGGGACAGGGCGCGGTCGACCCGCGCCTTCATGACTTGCGAGGCGCGGAAGCCGATCACCCGCCGCGGTTCGATGGCCGCGGGCGCGCCGGTCTTGGGATTGCGCCCCATCCGGGCCCGCTTGGCGCGGACCTGGAAGACGCCGAAGCCGGAAAGCTTGACCTGCTCGCCCTTTTCCAGGGCCACCGCCATCAGCTCGAGAACCCGTTCGACGAGTTCGCCGCAGTCCTGGCGCGTCAGGCCCACTTCCTCGTGGACCGCCTCGCATAGGTCGGCTCGCGTCACAGTCGCGCCCTTCATGCTCGCCCGTTCCCCCGAATGCGCCCCCGAACTCCTCCGGTTAAGCGCGCCAGCAACATTGCTTGATTGTCCTATTGGGTCAAAGACTTCAAGCGTCAGATTGTCGACATAGCGCAACTCGCGCCGCTAAAGCCTGTTCTACAGGCGAACGACGCAGGCGCCCCAGGTGAAACCGCCGCCCATCGCTTCCAGCAGGAGCAGCTGGCCGGGCTTGATTCGGCCGTCCCGCGTGGCGCGGTCCCAGGCCAGCGGAATCGAGGCCGCCGAGGTGTTGGCGTGCTCGGCCAGAGTGGTGATCACCTTGTCCTCGTCGAGGCCGACGCGGCGCGCCACGCCTTCCAGGATGCGGATATTGGCCTGGTGCGGGATGAACCAGTCGACGCTGGAGACCTCGATCCCCGCGTCGGCGGCCGCGGCGGTGATCGCCTCCGAGATGTTCACCACGGCGTGGCGGAACACCTGGTTGCCTTGCATGCGCAGCTTGCCGACCGTGCCCGTGGTCGAGGGACCGCCGTCGACGTAGAGCAGGTCCTGCTTGGTGCCGTCGGCGCGCAGCGCAAAGCCGAGCAGGCCGCGGTCCGAGGTCGTCCCATCGCCTTCTTGCGGCTCGACGACCACGCAGCCTGCCCCGTCGCCGAACAGGACGCAGGTCCCGCGGTCGGTCCAGTCCATCAGCCGGGTCATGGTCTCAGCGCCGATCACCAGCGCGCACTTGGACCGGTTGCGCGCCACGAAGCCGTCGGCGACCGACAGCGCATAGACGAAGCCGGAGCACACCGCCTGGACGTCGAAGGCGATCCCCACGGGGCAGCCCAGCTTGCGCTGCACGATGGTGGCGGTGGCGGGGAAGGTCAGGTCGGGCGTGGTGGTCGCCACGATGATCATGTCGACGTCGGCGGGCGTACGGCCCGCGGCGGCCAGCGCACGACGCGCGGCCTCGACGGCGAGGTCGGAGACGGGCTGGTCGTCGGTGACCCGGTGGCGCTGGCGGATGCCGGTGCGCTCGATGATCCACTCGTCCGAGGTGTCCACGAATTTGGAGAGGTCGTCGTTTGTCACGACCTGGTCGGGGAGATAACCGCCGACCCCGGTCACGACACTGCGCAAAACACTCGTCACTCGGCCGCTCCTTGGGAGGCCTCGCCCTCGGCAGGCGCGCCTGGCGCCTGCTCTGCGAGCGCGGCCGGGAGCCGCCTCATATTCCGTTCGATCTCTGCGGAGAAGTCGCTTCTCGCCAGATCGACTGCGACACGCATGGCCTGGGCGAAGTCGCGGTCGCTGGCGCCCCCGTGGCATTTCAGCACGATGCCGTTCAGGCCAAGCAGCGGCGCGGCCGGCGGCGGGCTCATCCGCTCGCGGAATTTCAGCAACGCCGGACGGGCCAGCAAGGCCCCCAAGTTCGCCAGCAGGCCCGAGGTCAAGGCGTTGCGCAGTTCGCTGTTCATGAACCGCGCAGCGCCCTCCATCGACTTCAGCGCGATGTTGCCGGTGAAGCCGTCGGTGACGATCACGTCAACGGCGCCGCGAGTGATGTCGTCGCCCTCCACGAAGCCGCGATAGTCGAGGTCGAGGCCCCCCTGGCGCAGGATGCGGTTGGCTTCGCGCACCTCCTCGTGGCCCTTCATCTCCTCCGAGCCGACGTTCAGCAGGCCCACGGTCGGCTTGGGGACGCCGTGGGCGGCTCGGTGGAAGGCCTCGCCCATGATCGCGAACTCGACGAGCCGTGCGGCGTCACAGTCGATGTTGGCGCCCACGTCCAGGAAGGTGGTCACCCCGCGCGAACCGGGCATCGAAGTGACCAGCGCCGGGCGCTCAAGGTCGGCGCTCATCCGCAGGATGAGCTTGGAAATCGCCATCAGGGCGCCGGTGTTGCCGGCCGAGACCGCGGCGACTGCCTGGCCCTCGCGCACCGCCTCCACGGCGTTCCACATCGACGTGCTCTTGCCCCGGCGCAGCGCCTGGGCGGGCTTCTCGTCCATGCCGACGACCTTGTCGGTGTGGCGGATCTCGACGCGGGCGGCGGCGCCCCTGTGCTTCGCCAGCTCCGCCCGAATCTGCACCTCGTCGCCGTGGAGCAGGAAGGTCACCGACTCGGGCAGCGCAGGGATCGCGAGCGCCACGCCGGCGATCACCACGGGCGGTCCGTGGTCGCCGCTCATGGCGTCGATGGAAATCACCAGTGACTGGGTCAAGACGGCGCTTTGGTCCTTCGACGGGTCCCGCCGGATTCGGGCCGACGATAGCGCCCGCGCCCGGCTAAGGAAACAACAGCCGCGCTAGGGCTTGGGGTCCTGCAGCTTCTTCAGAACAGCGAAAGGCGATTCTTCTTCGTCCGGCGGGGTGTATTCGAACTCCACCCCGGGCTTGCGGGCGAAGGGGTCGATCTCCAGCGCCAGGTGTTCGACGACGTAGGCCGCGACATCGATGGCGTCGCCCTGCAGCACGTCCGGCGGATCGGGAGCCTCAGGGTCGTAGTCCACCTCGCCGCCGGCTGCGTCCGGGGCCTGCGGGCTACCTTGCGGAACGGCGCGCAGTTCGATCTCGCCGGAGAGCGGCTGCTCGAAGGCGTCCAGCGACACGGCGCAAATCTGCTCCACCACGGCGTCGAAACGGCCAGTGATCTCCACGCCGTCCATCCAGGGCTTCAGCGTCACGCGCGCCTTGAGCGAC
This sequence comes from Phenylobacterium sp., assembly GCA_050729355.1. GTDB lineage: Bacteria > Pseudomonadota > Alphaproteobacteria > Caulobacterales > Caulobacteraceae > Phenylobacterium. The sequence goes on from JBOHKZ010000513.1 coordinate 4,137, forward strand.
GGCAGGCTGACCAGGCCGAGGTCCTTGGCGATCTTCGCCCGCTGCGCCTCATCGGGCTCCAGCGTCAGCGTCATGGCGCCGCGCCCGAGCTCGTGCAGCACGACAGGCTTGGACCAGGGCTGGCTCACACGGGCCTCCAGTCGACTTCGCCGGCTAGCAGCCGGTCGAGGTCCTGCGTGGCCAGGTGGGCGCGCTGGGCAATGACATAGGCCGCCAGGCGCGGCGCGCCGGCCGCATCGGCCTCGGCGAAGATGGTGCGGATCAACAGCGCTTCCAGGAGCTCGGTCGCCGGCAGCGCGTGGAAGGCGCTCTCGTAGGACCGGGCGCGTCCGAAGAGCGCCTCGCCCAGCTTGCGCATCTTCTTGCCCACCGAAAGATCGCCGACGCCCATCTCGCGCAAAGCGTGGTCCAGCGACTTCACATAGGTGTCGAAGAGGACCTGCGAGACCTCGGCCGCCTGTTCGCCATGCCCGCGCAGCCGCTCCAGCAGCAGCACCACATGCAGGCTGTAGATCTCGAACCGGCCCTCCACCGTGTCGGGCGCGCCGATGTCGGCGTAGAGGGCCGGCGTCCGCGACTGATCGACCACCCGCTGATACAGCGCTTGGCCTACGGCCCGCGCGGGCCTAGGTCGGAACAGACGGTCCAGCAGCATGACGCCTCGATTTCGCCCGATGAGCCATCTAAAGGGCGGCATTGAACTAGTGGGCCGCGAGCGATAGGTCAAAGCCCTGAAGAGTCAGGATCCCAATCCACACATGTTTCGTCGCGCCGCCTACGCCATCGTCGCCGCCAGCCTGCTCGCCACGGCGGCGTGCGCGCCCATCACCAGCTATTCCGGCTTCCAGGCCATCGAGTCCGATCCGAAGGACGTGAAGGTCGGGACCGACACCAAGTCGACGGTGCGGGGCAAGCTGGGGTCGCCGTCGGCCACCTCGACCTTCGACCCGAACATCTGGTTCTACATGAACCAGGTGAAGCAGCGGGTCGCCTTCCGTAAGCCGACGGTCGTCGCGCGCAACGTAACCGCGATCACCTTCAGCAAGGACAACGAGCAGGTGGAGAGCGTGAACAACTACACGCTCAAGGACGGCAAGGTGATCGCCTTCAACGGCCGCGAGACGCCGACCCGTGGCCGCGAACTGACCATCCTCGAACAGCTCCTCGGCAACGTCGGCCGCGGCTCGATGCTGCCGCGCGACGACGAAGGCGTTCCCGGCAACCGCCCGAGCGATCAGCGGTAGGACCCTTCCCTCCCCCGACGGAGAGGAAACCCAGAATCAAAAACGCCCCGGAGATCGCTCTCCGGGGCGTTTTCGTTGGTCGGTCGGCCGTTACTGGGCCGCCAGCACCGCCAGCAGAAGCAGGGCGACGATGTTGGTGATCTTGATCATCGGGTTCACGGCGGGACCCGAGGTGTCCTTGTAGGGGTCGCCGACGGTGTCGCCGGTGACGGCGGCCTTGTGAGCCTCCGAACCCTTGCCATGGACGACGCCGGTGTCGTCGGTGAAGCCCTCTTCAATGACCTTCTTGGCATTGTCCCACGCGCCGCCGCCCGAGGTCATCGAGATGGCGACGAAGAGGCCCGTGACGATCACGCCCATCAGCATGGCGCCGACGCTGGCGAAGGCGTCGGCCTTGCCTGCGATCGCGTTGATCGCGAAGAACAGGAAGATTGGGCTGACGACCGGCAGCAGGCTCGGGACGATCATTTCCCGGATCGCGGCCTTGGTCAGGATGTCCACGGCGCGGCCGTATTCCGGCTTCACCTCGCCCGTCATGATCCCGGGGTTCTCCCGGAACTGACGACGGACCTCAACCACGACCGATTGGGCGGCGCGGCCGACGGCGGTCATCGACATGCCGCCGAACAGGAACGGCAGAAGTCCGCCGAACAGCAGGCCGACCACGACGTAGGGGTTGGAGAGGTCGAAGGCGACTGCGCCGACGCCGTCGAAGAACGAGCCCGGCGTCGCGGTGGCGACGAAGTGCTTGAGGTCTTCGGTGTAGGCGGCGAACAGCACCAGGGCGCCGAGGCCGGCCGAGCCGATCGCGTAGCCCTTGGTGACGGCCTTGGTGGTGTTGCCGACCGCGTCGAGCGCATCGGTGGTGACGCGCACTTCCTTGGGCAGGCCGGCCATTTCGGCGATGCCGCCGGCGTTGTCGGTGACCGGACCGAAGGCGTCCAGGGCGACGACGAAGCCCGCCAGCGAGAGCATGGCGGTCGTGGCGATGGCGATGCCGAAGAGGCCCGCCAGGTTATAGGTGACGATGATGCCGACGATGATCACCAGCGCGGGAGCCGCGGTGGACTCCAGGCTCATGGCCAGGCCTTGGATCACGTTGGTGCCGTGGCCGGAGACGGAGGCCTGGGCCACCGATTTCACCGGGCGGAAGTTGGTGCCCGTGTAGTACTCGGTGATCATCACGATCAGGGCGGTGATCACCAGGCCCGCGATCGAGCAGAAGAACAGCGACATGGCGTTGAACGTCTTGGCGCCCACCGTCAGGTCCTCAGTCACCAGCGCCGGGATCAGGAAGTAGAGGGCGATGGCCGAGAGCACGCCGGTGACGATCAGGCCCTGGTAGAGCGCGCCCATGATCGAGCCGGACTTGCCCAGGCGCACCGCGAAGGTGCCGATGATCGAGGTGATGATGCAGACGCCGCAGATGGCCAGCGGCAGGAGCATCAGGTTGCCCAGCATCGCCGTGCCGCCGAAGAAGATCGCGGCCAGCACCATGGTTGCGACCGTGGTCACCGCATAGGTCTCGAACAGGTCGGCGGCCATGCCGGCGCAGTCGCCGACGTTGTCGCCCACGTTGTCGGCGATGGTCGCGGCGTTGCGGGGGTCGTCTTCCGGAATGCCGGCTTCAACCTTGCCCACCATGTCGCCGCCGACGTCGGCGCCCTTGGTGAAGATGCCGCCGCCCAGACGGGCGAAGATGGAGATCAGCGAGGCGCCGAACGCCAGGGAAGTCAGGCCCATGACCACGTTGCGGTCATCGGCAGCGAAGCCCAGGTGCTGGGTGAGGACGGCGTAGTAGCCGGCGACCCCGATCAACGCGAAGCCCGCGACCAGCAGGCCGGTGATGGCGCCCGAGGTGAAGGCCAGCTTCAGGCCCTTGGCCAGGCTTTCCGAGGCCGCCTGCGCGGTGCGGACGTTGGCCCGGACCGAGATCAGCATGCCCGCGAAGCCGGCGGCTCCCGAAAGCAGGGCGCCGATCAGGAAGCCGACGGGCTGGACCCAGTTGTGGAAGAGGACGGCCAGGGCGATCAGGACGACGACGCCCACGATCGCGATGGCGGTGTACTGCCGGCGGAGGTACGCCTGCGCGCCCTCCTGAATGGCGGCTGCGATTTCCTGCATCCGCGCATTGCCGGGTGATTCCCGCAGCAGCGAGGCTGTCTGGATGATGCCGTACAGCACCGCCAGCACGCCGGCGGCGACCACCAGCATAAGCTCAAAACTCATAGTTAAAGCGCCCCTTTGCGATTGCGCGGAGGGGGACCGACGACCGTTGACGTCACGGCGCGCGGCTCATCCCCAGCCCTGAAGTTTCCCCATGGATCGGTGTACGCATTTCTGCGCCCCGACTAAGACGCGGGAAAGTGCCAAAGATGTCAGGCGCATGCAACCTGCCGCGCGGAGAGGCCCCGCGGGGGCGCGTTCAGGACCGCGAAGGCTGCGCGGGTCTCGGCTGGGGAACCCGCCTGGAAGGCGTCTGCGCGGTGACGACCGCCGACTTGATCTGCCCGGGGCCGACGATGGCGACCGCCTCGCGCATCATGGCCGCAGACAGCCGCGCCTCGTCGACCTTCTGGTAGTCGGAGACGATGACGAAGGGCGTGCGATGGCCCGCGCGGACCAGCGCGTCCCGAAAGTAGGGCTCCTGCTCGCGAAGCCGCATGACGTTGGCGCTGCTGGTGAGGTTGAGCCGCACGTAGACGAAGACGTAGTTCACGAGCTCGCCGTGGATGACGATCGGCATGGCTAGGGGTTGCAGCTCGACGTACTGGCCGACGTCCGTCTTCGGCTGCTTGCCCTCGGAGGCATGGGCCGCCTGGCTGAGAATCAGCAGGGGCGCGAGCGCGATCAGCAGGCGTCTGAGCATCATCCGAATATGTGCGACGGAAGTTTCCGTATGGTTGCGCTGTGCATGACCCGAATGGCGAACAGTGGTATTGTTCCGCAGCACTAGAAAGGTGGAGTCCGGACATGTCGTTCACCCGCCGCCACGCCGCCGCCGGCCTCGCCGCCGGCGCGGCCGCCTTGCCGTTTTCGCAGGCCGCCGCCCAGGTCCTTGTCGAAAAGCCCGACGTCGAGGAGCCGCCCGCCGGCCTCGACACCAGCCAGGACGCCTACGAGCACATGCTCGCGCCCGTCAGCATCAACGGCCAGGGGCCCTTCCAATTCCTCATGGACACCGGCGCCAACACCTCCTGCGTGTCGCGCGCGCTGGCCGACAAGCTGGATCTGACCCCGGGGCCGACGGCCAATGTGCATACCGTCGTGGGCGTGCGCCAGCGGCCGAGCGTGGTGATCGACCACCTGCAGGTCGGCTCGCGCAGCCGAAAGAAGGTGCAGGCCGCGTCCCTGCCCTTCTCCAGCAACGACGTCGACGGCGTGCTGGGCGTCGACTGGCTCAAGGGCCAGCGGCTGGTCATGGGCTTCAAGGTCCGGCGGCTTGAGATCACCAAGTCGCGTGAGGACCGTCCGGAAAAGGACCAGGTGGTGGTGCCGGCCCGCCGGCGGCTGGGCCAGCTGACCATCGTGGACGCCGATCTCAGCGGAAGCCGGATCAGCGCCATCATCGATTCCGGCGCCCAACTGACGTTGTGCAACGCCCCGCTTCGCAAGCTCGTGCTCGATCGGGAGCGCCGCAAGGGCCAGCCGTTGGAGCATGTGAAGGTCAAGCTCGAGACCTTGGCGGGCGAACCCTTCCAGGGCGAGATCCTGTACCTGCCCTTCGTGCGGCTCGGCGGTCTGCACCTGGGCAACGTGCCGGTGGTCTATGCCGACATGCATGTCTTCGACATCTGGGGCCTGAAGACCACGCCGGCGCTCGTGCTGGGCATGGACCTGCTCACCCAGTTCGAGACCGTCTCGCTCGATTTCGGCCGTTCCCAGGTCCGGTTCGACATCGCCGGGCCTCAGGGCTTGCAGGCGCTGCAGGGCAAGATAAGCTGAACTACAGACGTAGTTCAGGGGGCGGGTTTGGGCGCAATTCGTACGGTCTGCGCAGCGTTGGCGGCGCTGTGGATTTCCACCATGCCCGCGCAGGCGGCGGAAGCTCCGGCGGGCTACGCAGCGTCGGCTGACGGTGTCGTCAGGGCCTATGCCGAGCCCGGCGTCTTCTCCGGCGCGGTCCTGGTGGCCAAGAACGGCAAACCGATCTTCCGCAAGGCCTTCGGCATGGCCGACCGCGAATGGGACGTCGCCAACACGCCGCAGACCCGTTTCCGGCTGGGATCGATCACCAAGCAGTTCACCGCAACCGCGATCCTGCAGCTCGCCGAGCAGGGCAAGCTCAGCATCGACGACCCGGTCTCGAAATATTACCCGGCTGCGCCCGCGACCTGGGCGCCGATCACGCTCAAGCACCTGCTGACCCACACGTCGGGCATCCCGAGCTACACCGCCATCCCCGGCTTCTTCGCCCAGCAGGCCCGCCTAGATAAGACCCCGGACGAGATCATCGCGCTCACTCGCGACAAGCCCTTGGAATTCCAGCCGGGCTCGAAATACGCCTACGACAACACCGGCTACGTCCTGCTCGGCTACGTCGTCGAAAAGGTGAGCGGCCAGCCCTACGCGGCCTATCTCCAGGACCACATCTTCACGCCTCTGGGCATGAAGGACACGGGCTACGACGTCAGCGACGCGATCCTGCCCCGGCGGGCGTCCGGCTACAGCGTGGCCGGCGGCAAGGCGAAGAACGCCGCGTTCCTGGCCATGACCCTGCCCTACGCGGCGGGCTCGCTCTATTCGACCGTCGACGACCTCCTGATCTGGGACCAGGCGCTGCACGCGGGCAAGCCGATTAAGCCGGCGTCGGTCGCGGCCATGTTCACCGACTACGGCTTCAAATATGGCTTCGGCCAGAGCATTCGCGTCGACAACGGCCACCGCATCTGGGGGCACAACGGCGGGATCAATGGGTTCTCGACCCAGCTCAACCATCTGCCGGACGACGGGCTGACGGTGATCGTGCTCTCCAACATCGAACAGGCGCCGGTTGGCCGCATCGCGGGCAAGCTAACCGACCTCAACTTCGATCCGAGCGTCGCGGCGGGCGCCGGCGTCAAGCCGACGACGGCCGAGCTGGACCGCTTCGTCGGCCACTATCAGCTCGCGCCGAGCCTGGTGATCGCCGTGACCCAGGAGGGTGGCCGCCTGTTCGCCCAGGCGACCAACCAGCCAAGGGTCGAGCTCTTCCGCGAATCCGGCCGCACCTACTTCGTGACGATCACGCCGCTCGCCATGACCTTCGCGGACGGCCCACACG
>JBOHKZ010000514.1:0-2714 GCA_050729355.1 Phenylobacterium sp.
GAACCGCCTCGGCGGCGCGCTCGCGTCGTCGCCGCACATCGTCGGCTACCAGGCCGCCGGCGAGGTCATCGAGGTCGGCGAGGAGGTCACCACCATCAAGGTCGGCGACAAGGTCGCCACGACCAGCGCCTACGGCAGCCACGCCGAGCTGCGCGCCGTCGCCGCGCGCAGCGCCTGGGTGCTGCCGCCCGGCATGGACGTGCGCCAGGCCGCCGCCATCCCGGTCACCTTCGGCACCGCCGACGACTGCCTCTTCGAGTTCGGCCGGATGAAGAAGGGCGAGATCGTCCTCATCCAGGCCGGCGCTTCCGGCGTGGGCGTCGCCGCCATCCAGCTCGCCCACCGCGCCGGCGCCTCGATGATCCTGGCCACCGCCTCGTCCGACGAGCGGCTGGAAAAGCTGAAGGCGCTCGGCCTCACCCACGGCATCAACTACCAGCGCGAAGACGTCGTCTCCGAGGTCGCGCGGCTGACGGACAAGCACATGGCCGACGTCATCGTCGACCCGGTCGGCGGCCCGACGCTGCAGGCCTCGATCCTGTCGCTGGCCTACCGCGGCCGGGTCTCCATGGTCGGCCAGGCCGGCCGCGAACCGGCCAAGGTCGATGTCGGCTCGATGATGGGCGGCAATCGCTCGCTCTCCGGCGTCTTCCTGGGCGCCGAGATCGGCACCGAGCGGGTCTACAACAACATCGCCAAGCTGATCGCCGACGTCGCCAAGGGCGAGCTGAAGGTGGTCATCGACAAGACCTTCCCGCTCTCCGAAGCCGCCGAAGCCCACCGCTACATCGAAAGCCGCCAGGCCGTGGGACGCGTGCTGCTGATCCCGTAGACCAAAGCGTTGCTCCCCTTCGGGGGAGCTGTCAGCGAAGCTGACTGAGGGGGTCCTCCGAGGTCGGCGCTGACCCCTCCGGCGCTTCGCGCCACCTCCCCCAATGGGGAGGAACTAAGGAGAACTCGAATGCCCCGCGCCCGCAACGGCTCCGTCGAGATCGAGTACCAGACCTTCGGCGACGACCGGCCGGAGACCATCCTGCTGATCAACGGCCTGGGCTCGCAGATGACCCGCTGGCCGGAGGCGTTCTGCGAGAAGTTGGTCGCCAGGGGCTACCGCGCCATCAGGATGGACAACCGCGACACCGGCCTCTCGACCTGGCCGACCGAGGCCTATTCTCTCGCCGACATGGCCAATGACTCAGTCGCCGTGCTCGACGCGGCGGGCGTGAAGCAGGCGCACATCGCCGGCGTCTCCATGGGCGGGATGATCGTCCAGCGCATGGCCCTCGATCATCCCGACCGCGTGCTCTCGATGACCTCGATCATGTCGGCGACCGGCGCGCCGGGATCGCTGAATTCCACGCCCGAGGCCGCCGCCGTCCTCAATACGCCGCCGCCCAATCCGCAAGCGGACTACGAGGCCTTCGTCGCCCACGGCGTCAGGAACGCCCGCACCATCGGCAGCCCCGCCTATCCCTGGACCGACGACGACCTCCGCGCCCGGGTGATCGCCGAGCACGGCCGCGCCTTCAATCCGCCCGGTGTGGCGCGCCAGATGACGGCGCTGCGCGGCGACGGCGACCGGACCCCGGCGCTGGCCGGGCTCAAGGTTCCCACCGTCGTGCTGCACGGCGCCGACGATCCGCTGGTGCCCAAGGCCGGCGGCGAGATGACGGCGGCCGCGATCCCCGGCGCCGAGCTGCGCATCATCCCCGGCATGGGTCACGACCTGCCGCCCGGCCTCTACGACATCTTCATCGACGCCATCGCCACCGCGGCCAGCCGCGCCAAAGCTAAAGCATAAGGATTGAAGTTCATGGGACGTCTCGAAGGCCGCACGGCCGTGATCACCGGCGCGGGCAGCGGCATCGGCCGCGCCGCCTCCCTGCTCTTCGCCCGCGAAGGCGCCCGCGTGGTCTGCGCCGACCGGGCCGATACGGTGGGTGAGACCGCCGAGATGGTGGCGAAGGCCGGCGGCAAGGCCGTCGCCATGATCGGCGACGCCGGCGACGAGGCCTTCGTGAAGGACTACATCGCCCGCGCCCAGAAGGAGTTCGGCTCGCTGGACGTGGTCTGGGCCAACGCCGGCATCTCCGGCGGGTTCGCGCCGCTGCAAGAGCAGACCGCCGAATACTGGGCCGAGATCCTGCGGGTGAACCTGATCGGGGCGTTCCTCGCCGTGAAGCACGCCTCGGCGGTGATGATCCCGACCGGCAAGGGCTCGATCATCTGCACGGCCTCGGTGGCCGGCATCCGCTCCGGCGCCGGCGGTCCGGCCTATTCGGCTTCGAAGGCCGGCGTCATTAGCCTCGCCCAGACCTCCGCCAACGAGCTCTACGGCACGGGCGTGCGGGTCAACGCCATCGCGCCCGGCCTGATCGAGACCGGCATGACCAAGCCGATCTTCGACGGCGCCCGGGCCCGCGGCAACGAGGACAAGATCGGCCAGCTCAACCCGCTGACCCGCTACGGCGTGCCGGACGAGATCGCCCACGCCGCGCTGTTCCTGGCCTCCGACGACAGCTCCTACGTCAACGGCCAGACCATCGCCGTCGACGGCGGGCTCTCGACCTCCCACCCGGTCGTGCGCCGCAAGAAGTGATCTACCTGGCCCGCCACGGCGAGACCGAATGGAACGTCGCCCGGCGTTTCCAGGGCCAGCAGGATTCGCCGCTTACCGAGCGGGGCCGCGGCCAGGCGCGCGCCATGGGCGAACT